>CALMLK010000078.1 GCA_937868035.1 uncultured Alphaproteobacteria bacterium | reverse complement strand
CAGACGTGTGCTCTTCCGATCTCAACCCTTCCGGGGCTTGGGCGCTTTCCACGCGGGGATGAGGTCTTCGAGCTTCAGCGTCGACTGCGGCGCGAGTGCCAGCTTTTCGGCGGTGGAACCGGTGGCGATCGGATCGGCATTGGCCAGGTCCGGCGGCAGGCCCGCCTGATGCAGTGTCGCATCGCCTGCGTCATTGGCCCATTCATAGAGCAGCTTGGCGCTGTACTTGGCTTTCGCCTCCATGGTGACGGCGAGGTGTCCGGCGGTCTGGCACACGCCAGGGCGGCGTTCGCAGAAGGCGCGCACATCGGCAAAGGCATCTGCCGCTGCCGCCAGGTAGGCAAAGCTGCTCGCTGTCGGCGGGACAACGCCCGGCTGCTGCTCCGAGGCGGGCGGATTGGGCATGGCAACCGCCACGGCCCCCAGGATAATCGCGTTTCTCAAAATCCCCATGTGCAACCCCGTATGTGCAACCCCGTTCACGTTCGCCGTGTTGATCCGGTGATCCGTTCAGGAACCGTCATAGCAAAGCCCGCTTGCCGCCCGTTGAAGACGGGCACACAGTTTCGATTCAAATGCCGCGGGGTTTGGTAACGTCTCGTTCACCCTCTTTGCCTGTGCGCAAGCCCCCGGGAGAAAGGTGGCATTAACCAGACTTGGGCAGAGTGTCGGGAAGTCAGGTGAGTTGCGTATGGGCCGATCTTCCAAAGCCAGGGTTAGAGATGTGCTGGACGAGCGCGAGGGTGGCGTTTCGCCCGGTGCCGCGGCACTTGCCGTTTTCGCCATGGGGCTGGGCGGCATGATCGTGTGGAACGCCTTCTTCGGCGCCCATGAACAGGTCTCCGCCAACAAATTCGTGACCCGCATTCCCAAGGGTGCGACCACCTATGTGGAGGTGGCCGCTCCGGCAAAGCCCACGACCAGCATCACCATCACTTACGATCCGCAGGTGGAAGACGTGCAGCGCGAGCTTCTCGCCACCGGCCACTATCGCGGCCTTGTCGATGGCGTGACCGGCAAGCAGACCGTCATTGCCATCAAGTCCTACCAGCGTGACAACCAGTTGCCCATCACCGGCCAGGTGACGAAGAACCTGCTGGAGCACATCCGCTACACCCGCAAGGTGGCCGCAGCCTCGGAATTCACGGGCTCCGTTGCCCCGGAAAAACGTGCCGAACCGCAGCCGCTCCAGCGCTCCGTCGCGAAACAGCAGGCACAGCCCGTGCCTGCCGCTGCTGCCACGCCCGCGCCCAAGCCGCAAGGCTTGGCCCGCGTCCGCGATGTGCAGCAGAAACTGCGCAAGCTCGGCTACGACATCGGCGCCGTCACCGGCGAACCCGATGATGCCACCCGCGCCGCCATCCTCAAGTTCGAGATGGATTTCGGCCTGACCATGGACGGCTCCATCAGCAAGGAACTGGTCGCTGCCCTGAAGGTTGCGGAAGCGGCCGCCGCCCAGCGGTGACACCACGCCTCACCACCGCCATCTGGGTGCAGGCCTTCCTGCGCACCTGCGAGGTGAGGGGACAATTCGGCGCCATCGTCCACAAGGGCGCGGAAGAGGCGGGCGCACTCTACATCGTCATCAACCATCTCGACGGAACCCACGACCTGCTCGCACCTGCTCCCGGTGCTGCCTACGATGACGCAGGCGAGCGCCGCTTCGTCCGCGACGTGCCCGTGCCCGTTGCATGGTCGGACATCAGCGAGCGCATGGCGCGCCGGAAGAAGGCCGACCCGGATCTCTGGCTCGTCGAGGTGGAAGACCGCTCCGGCCTTGCGGGTCTTGCCGTGGAAGCGTGAGCCGCTTAGCCATTTGTTAACCATGACTGGCCTTAATCGTGTCACGGGGTGAACGAAGCAACCCAGGGGAATGAGGCTCGCGTCATGTCATCGGTTCTGGAATTCGCACTGCGTCCGAGGGCTGGCAAACCGCCATTGCAAGACGGGCACGGCGCTGAAATCATCATCTTTCCGGGTGTCCGCTTTGAGCGCCTCGTCAGCGAAGATGATGACCTCTTCGAGCCCGAACCGCACTCGCCCCGCGCCGGACACGGCCTGAACCGCCGCCGCGCCGCCAAATCATAGAACCCGCAGGGATTACGATTTCTGCCGCGTGCAACTGCTGTTGCGCACCGCCGCCAGCGTGGAGCTGCGGAAGATCGGATCGGCCACCGGCACCCAGATCACCGCAATGCCGCGCGCTTCCGGCGTCTCCACCTTCCAGCCAACGTTGTCGATCGCCTCGGCCTCGCCGCCTTCATCCAGCGCGCCCTTCAGTTGCGCAATGAGATCGGGCGCCTGCAACAGGTCCACCGCAAAGCTGTTTTCACCCGCCTGCGCATCGGTCAGCGAATAGACCTGCCGGCCCTTCACCGTGAAGATCGAGAAGGTCCAGTAGCCGCGCGGCAGCTTGGCAGTGATCTGCATCGGACCTTGCGAAAGATCGTAGCGGCACATGGCCACGATGTCTGACACCGCATAGGCCGGAAAGAGTTTCGCCACCTGCGCGGGCGAAAGCAGCATCATGGTGTTGCGGCTGTCGGGACCGAGCGCGGCCTCGACCTTGCTATCGAAATTGTAGCCGGGATAATAAAGCACGTAGGCCGCATGCGTTGCGATGGCCGAGGCGATGAACAGCAGCATCCAGTAGAAGCGCCCCACCTCAGCACCTCACCCGCTTGATGCCGGGAAGGGCGAGCGGCTTGTCGCCTTCCTGCGGGTCATGGATGGTGAGTGAGACGAGCGGCGTGCCCTGATGCGGCAACATCAGCCGGTTGCCGGGCACGGGCATCTCCGACAGGAAAATGTTCACGCTGCCATCCGCTTCATAAATGGCCTCGCCCGCACCCAGTGTGGCGGCAGCACCATCGGCCCCTGCAACGCCCATGGACCAGCGCCGCGCCGCGGGCATCATGCCGGAGAGTTCGTAGAGGCATTCGTTGCGCAACTGATGGCCCTCGTCATCGGTGCTGCGCACGAAATGCCGGGAGGTGAGGGGCGGCGGCACCTGGCCCTGATTGATGAAGTATCCAAAGGCGTAGGGCGCTGCGGGATGATCGGTGGCGTTGCGGCGCTCTTTCCACTGGGGCTGTCCGGCAGCGGCCTCGAAGCCGTAGTTCTCGATCATGCTCACGGCACTGATCCAGCCCGCCGCTACACCCGCGACAATGGCAAAGAGCATGTGGAGAAATCCGCGCATTCTTCAGTCAGATACACTGTTCGCGGGCATGCGTCCAATTGCCGTCAGAAGTTGAAAAGGGTTTTCTTTTTCTTCGGCTTGTCGGCACGGTTCTTGCCCCGGAACAACTTGTCGAAGAGCGAGCGGTGTTCCCCCTCGGGTTCCGAGGCGTTGACGATGGGTTTTGAAGGTTTCGGCGGCGTTTTTGCAACGGCCGGAGGCTCCACCGTGCCTGCGGATTTTTTCACGGCCTTGGTGGTCTCAAGCGGGGCGGACTTCTGCTTCTCGAACAGCGAGAACATGCCGTTCAGGACATCGCGGACCTCGTCCGGCTGCTCGGGCTGTGATTCGGGCGAGACGTCAGGTGTTTCGTCCACCACGGGAGCGGCATCGGGTGCGGGCTCTTCAGGCGCGACCTGCACGAATGAGGCATCGAGCGGAATGCCGGGGAGGCCGGTCGGACGTTTTCCCGCATCCGCCACCAGCATGATTCGCTTCCAGATCGGTGCGGGGATCACACCGCCCGTCACGTTGTTCATGGGCGTGAAATCATCGTTGCCCACCCAGACGCCGGTCACGTTATGGGCGGTGAAGCCCACGTACCAGGCGTCGCGATAGCTCTGGTTGGTGCCCGTCTTGCCGCCCTGCGGTTCGGTGAGCAGATCGGCCTTGCGCGCCGTTCCCGCCTTCACCACCTGCGCCATCATGGAGTTGAGTTCTGCCACCTTGTCGTACGGCAGGGTCTGCACCGCGTCCGTGCCGCTGCGGGCGCGGCTGTAGATGACCTCGCCCGTGGGCCGGCGGATTTCGAGCACGGAGTAGGGCTTCGCCTTCTTTCCACCGGCGGCGAAGGTGGCGTAGCCCGTGGTGAGATCGAGCAGCGTCAACGCGCTCGTGCCCAGCACCATCGGCGGCCATGTCTCCAGTTCGCCAACGATGCCTGCATCATGGGCCGTCTTGATGATGGCGGGGCGCCCCGTGACGATGGAAAGCTTCACCGGTACAGAATTGTACGAGTGCGCCAGCGCGGCCATGAGGGTGGTCCGGCCCACCCAGCCGCCCTTGTAGTTGCGCGGTGCCCAGCCGCCGATCGACACCGGTCCGTCAACGATGGAATCATCGGGCTTGTAACCATCCATCAGCGCCGTGAGATAAACGAACGGCTTGAAGGCCGAACCCGTCTGCCGTTTGGCGGAGGTGGCACGGTTGAACTGGCTCTCGTCATAATCCTTGCCGCCGATGATGGCGCGCACCGCCCCGTCGGGGGCCATGGTCACGGATGCACCCTGCGAGAACTTCGACAGCGTGCCGTCCATGGCGATGTACTCGTTGATGATCTTCTGGCTCTCGTCCTGAAGCTTGCGGTCGATGGTGGTCTTCACCTCGATCACGTATTCGCTTGTCAGGCGGTGTTCCTGCAGCACCGCCATGGTATCTTCATAGGCCCAGTCGAGGAACCAGTCGGGTGCCGCTCCGCCGCGCTTGGCAATGATGGTGGGAGACTCGCGCCGCGCCTGCAGCAGCTCGCCCTGGGTGATGAAGCCCGAGTCCAGCATGCGGTAGAGCACCACGTTGGTGCGTGCCCGCGAGGCTTCCGGATTGGCATGCGGCGCATAGCTTGTCGGTGCCTTGAACAAACCGGCAATGGTCGCTGCTTCCACCAGGTTGATGTCGCGCACCGACTTGCCGAAATAGAACTGCGAGGCCGCTTCCACGCCATAGGAGCCGCCGCCCAGATAGGAGCGGTCGAGATAGAGCTTCAGGATCTCTTCCTTGCTCAGCCGCGCTTCCAGCCACAGCGACAGGAAAGCCTCGTGCACCTTGCGGCGGATAGTGCGCTCGGGCGAGAGGAACAGGTTCTTCGCCACCTGCTGCGTGATGGACGAGCCACCCTGCTTCACACCATCGGCACGGGCATTGCGCACGATGGCGCGCAACGTGCCGAACACATCCACGCCGAAGTGATCGAAGAAGCGCGCATCCTCGGTGGCCAGCACGGCCTTGATGAGTTGCGGCGGAATTTCATCAAGCGGAATGGCGTCGTCCTGGCGGATGCCGCGCTGTCCCACCACTTCGCCGTTCACGTCGGTGAAGGTCACGGCATATTCGCGGCCGCGGTTCCACCACTCCCCGGTGCCGGAGAAGGGCGGCAGCGCATAGGCCAGCAACAGGAAGGCCAGCGCCGTGCCGAAGGTTGCCATGTCGTCGAGAATATCGATGAATGGCCGCAGCAGGCGCGGCAGCTTGAAATAGCGGTAGAGGAACGACGAATAGGCCGAGCCTGCCCGTTTCAGGGCATCCCAAATCTCGAACATGGCGCTGGAAAAGGCGGCATCGCCTTTCCACACCGTGCGGATGAGCATGAAACGGGTCGGCAGTTTGGCCAATGGGTTACACCTGCAATGGCAGTGGCTTAATGCGTCGGTCCCCGCCTCGCAAGGGATGGCGGATCCGGCACGGTTTTGGCCCACTTGCGGGAATCGGGTGGCCGATTTGTGACATAGCCCAGGAGCCACTCCCACAGTCTGCCTTTTTTTCAGGCGAAGACCGCCAAAGTTGCGGAAGAATTAAGCAGAGCGTCCTTCGCGTACGGCGAGAATTGAATTTTATCGTTGAGATTCAACGGCTAGCCAGAGACGTGGCGTGGCACGTCCCTTGCCATGACCAAAGCCGCTGCGCCGGACAACTCAAAGAAGAATCCGGCAGAATGGGAAAATCGATGCACCGTCTCGCCACGCGGGTGGCTCTCGCCGCCGCGCTTTCAAGCCTGTTGATCACGCCCGCCTTTGCCCAGTCCGCCGCCTTGAACGGAGCGGATACGGCCTGGCTGCTCGTCGCCTCCTGCCTCGTGCTGATGATGACCGTGCCGGGGCTTGCCCTCTTCTATGCGGGACTGGTGCGCAAGAAGAACGTGCTCTCCACCATGATGCAAAGCTTCGCCGCGACCTGCCTCATCTCGCTCCTGTGGATCTTCGTGGGCTACTCCCTCGCCTTCTCCGGGCAGGGTGCCTTTATCGGCGATACCTCCCGCCTGTTCCTCCGTGGACTGACGGTTGACGGCCTCGTGGGCGCCATTCCGGAAAGCCTGTTCATGGTCTTCCAGATGACATTCGCCATCATCACGCCGGCACTCATTTGCGGTGCCTTCGCGGACCGCATGAAATTCTCGGCACTTCTGTGGTTTCTCTCCCTCTGGTTTCTCCTCGTCTATGTGCCCGTGGCACATTGGGTCTGGGGTGGCGGATTTCTGGCGCAGATGGGCCTGAAGGATTTTGCCGGCGGCACCGTTGTCGAGATCAATTCCGGCGTGGCGGGTCTTGTCGCAGCCATCATGCTGGGCAAGCGCAAGGGCTACCCGCAGGAAGCGATGATCCCGCACAATCTCGTGCTCTCGGTCACGGGTGCCTCGCTGCTCTGGGTCGGCTGGCTCGCCTTCAACGGCGGCTCGGCTCTCGCCGCCAATGCGACAGCAGCCTTCGCGCTGATGAACACGCAGATCGCAGGTGCGGCAGGAGCATTGGCCTGGATGGCTGTGGAATGGCAGAAGCACGGAAAGCCTTCGGTTCTCGGCATC
>CALMLK010000077.1 GCA_937868035.1 uncultured Alphaproteobacteria bacterium | reverse complement strand
CTGCTCACCGGTGAGCGCCGCGAACACGCCTACGAGAAGCCCGTGCAATGATGGCCTTCGTTGCGCACAACATGGCGCCGCTGATGTTCGCGGGGCTGATCCTCTTCATGCTCTATGGCTACCCCGCCGCCTTTTCGCTGGCGGCGGTGGGATTGTTCTTCGGCTTTCTTGGTGTTGAACTCGGCCTCATCGCGCCAGATTTTCTTGGCAACATCATCTTCCAGATCGAAGGCGTGCTGCGCAACGACCTGCTGCTCGCCATTCCTTTCTTCACCCTGATGGGTGCGATCCTGGAACGGAGCGGGTTGGCCGAAGACCTGCTCGATGGTTTCGGACAATTGTTCGGCGGCGTGCGCGGCGGCCTGTCCTATGCGGTGATCCTGGTGGGCGCCGTGCTCGGTGCCATCACGGGCACGGTCGCGGCCTCGGTGATTGCCATGGGATTGATCTCGCTCCCGGTGATGATGCGCTACGGCTACAACATCCGTCACGCCACGGGCGTGATCGCGGCATCGGGGACCATCACGCAGCTCATTCCGCCCTCGCTGGTGCTGGTCGTGCTTGCCGACCAGATGGGTGTGGACGTGGGCGAGATGTACAAGGGCGCCATGGGCCCCAGCGTGGTGCAGGTGCTGCTCTTCATGGCCTTCGTGCTGCTGGTCTCGATCTTCAGGCCGGACCATGTGCCCGCCCTGCCGCCGGAAGCGCGCACCTTGCGCGGCTGGGCGCTGCTCTGGCGCTGCCTGCGCGGCATGGTGCCGTCGCTGGCCTTGATCTTCATCGTGCTGGGCACGATCTTCACGGGCCTCGCCACCGCGACGGAAGCGGGTGCCATGGGTGTGCTCGGCGCATTGATCCTCGCCCTTCTCAACGGGCGCCTCGATCGCGCACTTGTCTATTACGGGATGCAGTCCACCATGCGCATCACCGCCATGGTGGTGCTGATCCTCATCGGCGCGCGCGTCTTCAGCCTCGTCTTTCAGGGCGTGGGCGGCAAGGAATGGATCGAAGGCATGCTGGTGGCGCTGCCGGGCGGGCAGGTGGGCTTCCTCATCGCCGTCAATGCTTTCGTATTCGTCATCGCCTTCTTCCTCGACTTCTTCGAGATCGCCTTCATCATCGTGCCGCTGCTCGCGCCCGTGGCGCAGACACTGGGCATCAACCTTGTGTGGTTCGGTGTGTTGCTGGGGGCCAACATGCAGACGAGCTTCATGCATCCGCCCTTCGGTTTCGCGCTCTTCTACCTGCGCGGCATTGCACCTTCTTCGGTCCGGAGCCGCGACATCTATTGGGGCGCCATCCCCTGGGTGATCCTGCAGCTGCTGCTGGTCATCATCCTGATCGCCTTCCCCGAAGTGGTGACGGCCTTCCTGGACAAGGAGATCGTGGTGGCCCCCGATTTCGAAGTGATCGTGCCGCAAGGCGGCCAGGAGCTTGATCCCCTCGCGCCGCCGGCATTCGACCTCAACACGCCGCCCCCCGTGCAATGAAAAAGGGGCTTCACGGGAAGCCCCTTGCTCATGTGATGAAAGAGAAGGTTAGAGCGCCTTCTTGCGTTGCTGTCCCATCATGAAGGCATCGAACTGGTATTCCGAGAACTGCGCCCACAGATAGGCGTCGGACCGGAAGGCCATCATGGCATCATGGATCTTCTTGAACGGCGCATTGCTGGCGCTGATCTCGGCATAGGCGGCTTTGGACGTGGTGAAGCAAGCCTCCATCACGTCCTGCGGGTAGGGTGCGAGCTTCGCACCCGCCGCGGCAAGTTTCTTCAGCGCACCGGGATTGACCGCATCATACTTCGCCAGCATGTCGGCATTGGCGGCCTGCGCGGCGGTCTTGATGATGGACTGGTACGTCGCGGGCAGTTCCGCCCACTTGGCGCTGTTGGTCATGATGTGCAGCATGGCGCCGCCTTCCCACCAGCCGGGATTATAATAGTGCGGCGCCACCTTGTAGAAGCCAAGCTTCTCGTCGTCGTAGGGGCCCACCCATTCAGCGGCGTCGATCGTGCCCTTTTCCAGCGCCTGGTAGATTTCACCGCCGGCGATCTGCTGCGGCACCACGCCAAGCTGCGACATGACCTTGCCGGCAAATCCGGCGATGCGCATCTTGATGCCCTTCAGGTCCTCGACCGATTTGATCTCCTTGGTGAACCAACCGCCCATCTGCGCGCCGGTATTGCCGCACGGAAAGCCGACAAGATTGTGCCCGGCATAGAAGTCATTCATCAGGTCGATGCCGCCGCCATAATACATCCAGGCATTCTGCTGGCGCGCGTTGAGGCCGAAGGGCACCGCCGTGCCGAAGGCGAAGGTCGGGTCCTTGCCCCAGTAATAATAGGAGCAGGTGTGGCACATCTCCACGGTTCCAGCACCCGCCGCATTGGCGGCCTCGAGTCCGGGCACGATTTCATTCGCGGCGAAGACCTGGATCTGGAACTTGCCGTCGGTGGCCTCGCGCACATAGCGGGCAAAGGTTTCGCCAGTGCCGTAGATCGTATCCAGCGCCTTGGGAAAGCTGGAGGTGAGCCGCCACTTTAATTCCGGTGCGGTCTGGGCGATCGCAGGCGTGGCAAGGGAGGCCGCGGCCCCCACGGCAACGGCCCCGCTGCGGGCGAACAACTTTCGTCTGTTGAGTGACATGGAATTTCCTCCGGTCAAGAATGGAAAGTCTGGGCCGCCCCTGGCACTTCCGACTATGGCAAGGCGTCCGCGACCTTTCAACATCGCAAGGCGCGCAAAAAGAAAAAGGGGCCGGAGAGGCCCCTTCGTGTCGTGCTGGCAGGCCGTTCAGCCCTTGCCGCGCGGCGCCATGATCATGATGATCTGGCGTCCCTCGGGCTTTGGTTCCAGTTCCACCTTGGCGATCTCGGCCTCGAT
>CALMLK010000076.1 GCA_937868035.1 uncultured Alphaproteobacteria bacterium | reverse complement strand
TGGCGCGTTCCTGAGGAGTTTGCCGGCGCAAGGGCTCAGCGGATGCAATGTGACGCTCCCCCACAAGGAGCCTGCCTGCAACCATGTTGATCACCTCGATGACAGGGGCAAACGCACAGGGTCCATCAACACCGTGTATGTTCGCAATGGCGAAACCTGGGCCACGTCAACGGATGGCGAAGGTTTCATCGAAAATATCCGCTGGCGGCTTCCCGGTTTTTCCTTCTCACAGAAGACAGTCCTTATTCTGGGGGCGGGTGGAACATCGCGGGCCCTGGTTGATGAACTGCTGCGCTGCGGTGTCCGGCGCGTCCTTCTCCTCAACAGGACACCTGAAAGGGCGGAGAAGATCGCCGCCGTGTTCGGCCGCGACGTGACACCCCTCTCCCTTGATGACCTCGACATGGCACTGCCGGAGGCGGATCTCCTGGTGAATGCGACATCTGCAGGCATCGCGGATCGCGCCAAGATCGTGGTGCCATTCCAGCGCCTCCGTGCGGGCGCGGTGGTGACCGACATCAACTACGTGCCACTGATCACGCCCTTCCTTCAGGACGCAAGGGCCGCGGGCCATGACATTGTGCCGGGACTTGGCATGCTGCTGCATCAGGCGGTGCGCGGTTTCAGCCTCTGGTTCGGCCAGCGCCCGGAAGTGACGGAAGACCTTTACACTCTCATCGCCCGCGACATTGATCCGGGATACCGGCCATGATCGTGATCGGGCTTACGGGTGGAATTGCCATGGGCAAGTCTGAAGTCGCGCGCATTCTGCAGGCCGAAGGTGTTCCGGTGTTTGACGCCGACAAGGAAGTTCATCGCCTCTATGACAGCCCCGAGGGCGGCGGCCTTGTGAAACCTATTGCCCCCACCGCTATCAAGGATGGAAAAGTCGACAGGACACAGTTATCCCGGTTGGTGTTGGAAGACCCAGGACTGCTCAAAAAGCTTGAAGCCATCGTCCACGCGGAAATTCGCAAGCGGCGCCAGCACTTCCTCGACACGCAGAGAAGGGAGGGCCGTGGCCTCGTGGCGCTGGACATTCCCCTTCTTTTTGAAACAGGTGCGGAGAAAGATGTGGATGTGACGGTTGTTGTCTCGGCCCAGCCTGCGATCCAGCACGAACGCGCCATGGCCCGCCCGGGTATGACGGAAGAGAAACTGGCCATGATCCTGAAAAGGCAAATGCCGGATGCGGAGAAGCGGGCCCGTGCCAGCCATGTCATCGAAACCAATGGAACCCTGGACGAATTGCACCGCCATGTGCATGACGTTCTCCGCCAGATCCGCAAGGAGCACGCCCTGTGACCCGCGAAATCATCCTCGACACCGAAACGACCGGGATCTCACCCGCTGACGGTCATCGCATTGTCGAGATCGGCGCAATCGAATTGCTGAATCATGTGCCGACAGGGCGGACCTTCCATGTCTATCTCAATCCCGAGCGGGACATGCCGCGCGAAGCCGAGGCAGTCCACGGACTGAGTTCCGCCTTTTTGCGCGACAAGCCCTTGTTCAAGGCTGTCGCCGGAGATTTCCTTGAATTCGTTTCGGATGCGACTCTTGTCATCCACAACGCCACGTTCGACATGGCCTTTATCAATGCTGAACTCTCCTACCTGGAGAAGGCACCGATCGACATGGGGCAGGTCGTTGACACGCTGGCGATTGCGCGGCGCAAGCACCCGATGGCGTCCAACAGCCTCGATGCCCTGTGCAAGCGCTATGGCGTCGACAATAGCAGGCGGACGAAGCACGGCGCGTTGCTGGACGCGGAACTCCTTGCAGATGTGTACATCGAATTGCTCGGTGGCCGGCAGACGGCACTGAACCTGATGACCTCGGCCACGAAGGCGGTCGAGCAAATCCGGGCTACGGCCAGCCAGGTGACGCATATGGTGCAGGCCCGCGCCGTTCCTCTGCCGCCCCGCCTGACCGACGAGGAGCGGCAGGCCCATCAGACGCTTGTGGAATCATTGGGACCAGCTGCGCTCTGGTCGAACTGAGTACTATCTGCTCAGGCCTGCGCGGCAGGCTGTTGCTTCATGCGCTGCTGGTACATGCTGGCGAAATCGATGGGGTCCAGCATGAGCGGCGGGAAGCCGCCATTGCGCGTGGCGTCAGCCATGATCTGGCGCGCAAACGGAAACAGCATGCGCGGGCACTCGATCAGCACGGCTGCCTGCAGCAGTTTTTGCGGAAAGTTTTCCAGCCGGAAAATGCCCGCATACAGAAGTTCGGCCGCGAAGACCACCCGCCCGCCGCCGGTGGCCTTTGCGTTGAGATGCAGTTCCACCTCATAGTCATTTGGCCCGAGGTTGCGGGCATTGACGTTGACCGAGATGTTGATGTCTGGCTGCGATTGCTGGGGCGCCAGCGAGGCGGGTGCGTTGGGGTTCTCGAAGCTGAAGTCCTTGAGATACTGCCCGAGGATCTTGAAGTTCGGCTGACTTCCGGGAGCAGGTTCCGGCGTCGACAGGGGTGCACTTTCCACGGGGGCCGGTGCCGCCTTCCTGGCCGACGAACCATTGCCGCTCGCCTTGGGAGCCGCTTTCGCCGCGGGCTTTGCTGTCTTGGTTGTCTTGGCCATGCTGGAATCTCCTCGCCGCTCCCCGGACAATTGCCGGGAATCATGCTTGCCAGCTAACATGAAGGTCCTGCGCCTGCAATGATCTGCCGCAAGCTGTGCTTTGCCCTTTGAATGCGGCCGGCAAGTTTCTATATGATGGTCTTCCGATTACTCCCGTCTTCCAGACACAACTTTTGGCTCGCCACACTGTGATGTCCTCGCTGTTTGACCCCATCAACCTCATCCTGCTTGCAGTCGCACTCGTCGTGCTTTGGCGCCTGAAGTCGGTGCTCGGCACGCGCACGGGCAATGAACGGCCGTCCGCAGAAGTGACTGTCCTGCGGCCGCGCAAGGCTGATGTCCCTGCTCCCGCAGCAGACGAACCGGCGCTGGGCGTTCAGGACAGGGAGCCGGCAAAGCCCGTTTGGCATGGCGTGGCCGAGGAAGGCTCGGACACAGCAAAGGCTCTGCAGGCCGTGGCCGACAAGTCGCCGGACTTTACAGTTGCGGATTTTGTGGACGGCGCCAAGCGAGCCTACGAGTTGATCCTGACCGCCTATGCAAATGGCGACAAGTCCGCCCTCAAGACATTGCTGGCGGGCGAGGTCCTGCAGACATTCAGCAGCGCCATCGACCGCCGCATTGCCGAAGACGCCCGCTTCATCTTCCAGTTTGTCGGCGTCAACCGCGCGAATGTGGTGCGCGCCGCACTGGATGGGCGCAACGCGTCGATCACCATCCGTTTCCGCAGCGAAATGATTCAGGCCCTCGTCGCGAAGGACGGCCAGGTTCATGAAGGCGACGACAAAACCGTGCGCGAGGTGGAGGACATCTGGACCTTCGAGCGCGATGTGACGAACCGCGACCCCAACTGGAAGCTGATTGCTACCGATGATGACATCGGTTGATGAAACGGGCCCTGTTTCAAAAAGAGTTCGGCTCGACCCCGTTGGCATGTCCGCCATCCCGCTGGAGGGCGACAAAGACCTGACGCTTGCGCTTGCCGCCTTCCAGCGTCAGGCCCATGAGATTCTGGACGGGGGTGCTGGCTTTGCCCGCCTCGTTTCCTTCGGCGGCACCCGGGCGGATTGGCTTGCCGCCTGCCGTGCTGCCCTGACAGCGCAGGATGCACTCACGTTCTTTACCACCAACTTCAAGGCCTACCGGGTCCACGACGAGGAGAACGCCAAGGGATTGTTCACTGGCTATTACGAGCCGGAAGTGGCGGGCAGCCGCAGCCAGACGGCGGAATTCCCCGTTCCGCTGTACCGGAAACCTGACGACCTCGTGACCTTCACGGAGCAGGAACACCGTCTCACGGGCCTGCGGTATGGCCGGCGGGATGGGGGAAGGGCTTTGCCCTACATCGAACGCCGCGAGATCGAGAGGGGCGCGTTGTCTGGACGGGGCCTGGAGATTTGCTGGGTGAAGACGTGGGCTGAAGCCTTCTTCCTCCAAATCCAGGGGTCCGGCCGTGTGCTGCTTCCCGGTGGTGAAGTTCTGCGATTGTCCTATGCGGCGAAATCCGGCCTGCCCTACACCGGAATCGGCGGCGTGCTGGCAGCGCGAGGAACCATCCCGCGCGAGCAGATGTCCATGCAGTCGCTGAAGGCATGGATGAATGTGAACCCAGACGATGCCCGCCACCTGATGTGGCAAAACAAATCCTTTGTCTTCTTCCGCGAGATCACCGTGACCGACGAGGCTCTCGGAGCGGTTGGGGCGGCGCGCGTTCATCTCACGCCTGGCCGCTCGTTGGCGGTGGACCGGTCCAACTGGATGTTCGGAACGCCGGTTTGGCTGGAGACGTCATATCCACCCGAAGCCCAGAGAACGGAACCCGATATCAAGCGCCTGATGATTGCGCAGGATACGGGCTCAGCCATCCGCGGATTTGCCAGGGGTGATCTCTATTGGGGATGGGGCGAGGACGCGGCCGTGATCGCGGGCCACATGAAGAGCCCGGGACGCATGACGGTTCTGCTGCCGCACGCCGTCGCGAAGACCGTTGGCCTCCCATGAGCAAGCGCCCCGCCCACGATCCGCATGATCATGCCCTGTGGGACGAGGTCAAACGCACCATCACGCCGCTCAAGGTGCCGCGGCCCGGCCCTCCGCAGCATGCGCCTGCGCGAAGCGTCCCGGCAGCGCAAGGCGCTGCTGAGCGCCGGGACATGTTTCATCATGCGCCGTCATTGCCGGCGTCACCTCCGCCACTTGCGGCTTTTGACCGCCGCACGGCCCAGCGCCTGTCCCGGGGGCAACTCGAGCCCGATGCCCGCCTTGATCTTCATGGTCACGGCGTCGAAGTGGCGCGCATGCAACTCTATCACTTCGTGGAAAACCAGCGGCGCCAGGGCGCGCGGCTTGTGCTTGTCATCACGGGGAAGGGCGCGTCTCCCTTTGCGCGTCACACCTTGCATGGCACAGGCTTCTTTCATTCGCCCGAGAGAGAGGGACGGCTTCGCCGCGAGGTTCCGCACTGGCTGCATGAACATGTCTTTCGCGAACACGTCACCGGCTTTCAACCGGCGCATCCGCGCCACGGCGGCGGCGGCGCGTTTTACCTCCGCCTCCGCCGGGTGCACGAACATGGATAGGGTGGCATGACACCTTTCGGTGCACGTCTGCGGGAATTGCGGGAAGCGAAGGGCGTCTCGCTCGCCGACATGGCCGCGGAGCTCGGTATCTCCAGTGCCTATTTGTCGGCGCTGGAGCACGGCAAGCGTGGCCGTCCCTCCTGGTATCTGATCCAGCGCATCATCGCCTATTTCAATGTCATCTGGGATGATGCCGAACAGCTTCTGGGTCTCGCGCGCATCTCCCATCCCCGCGTGACGATTGATACGTCCGGACTTCACCCGCGCGCCACCGAACTGGCCAACCGGCTGGCCCTCAACATCGAGCACCTCAACCAGGAACAGCTCGACGGCATGATTGCCATCCTCGAAGGCACTTTCCTTCAAGCTCCAAAATAATCTTGCGGAGTGGTGGGCTTTGGAACAGCATGAGCACATGTGATCCCGTCTTCCGGGACCGGGGAAAGTGTGTGACGGTGCAGGACCCGCATGGCTGAGAAAGCCGACAGCGAATTGGTAAGACGGCAGAACCGCCGCATCGTGCTCGGTGCGTTGCGCCAGCATGGAGCGTCGGCCCGTGTTGAACTGGGCCGTCTCACGGGCCTGTCACCCGCCTCCATCACCACGATCTGCGCCCAGCTGATCCAGGAGGGCGTCATCCGGGAGGAAAGTCTGCCGCTGGTGCTGCCGCCGTCAGGCCGAAGAGGCCGGCCCGTCGTGCGGCTCTCCCTCAATCCGGATGCGGCGCTGGTCATGGCCGTGAAGATCTCGATTGATGATGTGATGATCGTGCTGACGGATTTCCAGGGTGAAACGATTGCCCGGAATGAAGTGCGCCTGCCGACATATGATGCAGGCAGGGACGCCTTCGGCCAGGCGCTGGCAGATGCCATCGCGGATTTCATCGCGTGGCAGAAGGTCAACCCCCGGCGTCTCGCCCGCATCGCCATCGCCATCCAGGGCCTGGCAGACAGCCGACGGGGAACGATCGTGTGGTCGCCCGCTTTCAAGGCGGGTGACATCCCCGTGGCGGAACCGGTGGAGACCCGCTTCGGCGTACCGTGCTTTGTCGCCAACGATGCCAACATGATTGCCGAAGGGCTGGTTGCCTCTGACCGGGAACGCTATGGCGGTGTCACCGCTGCGATCTTCACGGGTTATGGCGTCGGCATGGGCGTTATCATCGGCGGCGAGGTCTTTCACGGCGCCTCGGGCGCGGCCGCGGAATTCGGCCACATGAATCACATCCCCGATGGCGCACTGTGCCGTTGCGGAAAGCGCGGCTGCATCGAGGCCTACGTCGCCGACTACGGCATCCTCCGGCACTACCTGGGAGAGACGGAACGGGAAGCACCGCGCTCGGCAGTGCCTGAATCGACGATGATCGGCCTGCACCAGAAGGCGAAGGCCGGCGATGCCCGCGCACGGGCGGCCTTCGAACTGGCGGGTACTGCGTTGGGCTATGGCATCGGCAGGGTGATCTCCATTCTCAATCCCGACCGCATCGTGCTCGCGGGCCCCGGCTTGCAGACATCGGAACTGATGGAGCGCGCCATGCGCGAGGCGCTGGAGAAAAGTGTCGTCGAGGTCTTGCGGCGTGATGTGGCGATTGAGCAGGTCCGTTTCAGTGATGACATGATCGTGCGCGGCACCATTGATGCCCTGCTTCGCATCATCGACAGGGATGTGTTCGCCGTGGCCGCGCCGCCCGCGCCCCTACCGGCCCATGGTGCGGCCACGTGATACCGGCACCTTTCAACTTGCGCGGGGGAGCGGGCCGTGGAGCGGAATGACAGTTTCCTGTCCGCCAGTTGCCGCTATTTTCTGCTTGTCGCGGAGGCGGGCTCGGTCCGCGCCGCCGCCCGCCAGGCCAATACCGCACCATCCGCCATCAGCCGGCAGATCGGTCTCCTGGAAACAAGTCTTGGCATTACCCTGTTCGAACGTATCGGACGAAGCCTCTGTCTTTCCCCTGCGGGTGAAGAGTTGCGCCGTGCATTGGCGGCCTCCACGCTCTTGCATGAAGAAGTCCTTGATCAACTCAATGCATTGCGCGGTCTGAAGAGCGGGCACGTCCGCATCGCGACGGTGGAAAGCATTTCAAACGCGCTCTTGCCGAGGCTGCTTGAGGATTTCACCAGCGCCTATCCCGGCATCCAGATACAGGTCAGCGTCGCGGGCTCGGATGCGGTGACGGAACTTGTGCGCGAAAACATTGCTGACGTGGGCCTGACGTTCAACCCGACCTCCTTTGCCCGGCTGGGCGTAGCCCATGTGCAGGATCTGCCGGTGGGTGCCGTTGTTTCGCCGGGACACGTGCTGGCGCGGCAGTCCACGGTCTCCTTGCGGGATTGTCTGCAACATCCCGTGGCCTGGCCTGCGCGCGGATTGAGCTTGCGCACACTCCTGGACACCATCGTCAGGCGTCAGAAACTGAGCGTCAAACCTGCGATCGAATGCAATTCTCTGCGCGTCATGGCCAGTCTCGCGCGGAGGGGCGTGTGCATCGCCTTCCAGACCACGATCGGGATCGAGCAGGACCTCGAAGATGGCACGCTCCGGTTCATACCCTTGGCTGACCGGCCATTGCCCCCAGACCGGATGATGCTCGTCCATCGCCCGGGCCTGACCAGCCAGAGCGCTGCCGCTGCCTTCCTGAGCCATGCCAAGGGCGTGTTGCCGAAACTGGTACCTGTGCCAAAAAAGAGAACACGCCGTGCCGAATAATGAGGCTGTCTCGAACATGGAGGTCATGCTAGCCTTTCTGCAGGAGAAGCCCGGCGCAAGACCGCGGCGAACACAACCGGGGAAGGAGTGAGCGGTGACAACGGGCCGTTTGACAACGCATGTACTGGACACCCATCTGGGCCGCCCCGCGGCGGGCCTCATCATCGAACTGTGGAATGTCTCCGGCGAACCGGTGAAACTCAAGACCACCGTGACCAATGCGGACGGGCGCGCGGGAGAGCCCCTGCTGCAGGGTGACGCGCTCAAGATGGGACTTTACGAATTGCGCTTCCGGGCCGGGGAATACCTCCAGGGCATTGGCGAGAGGCTGTCGACGCCGCCGTTCTTCGATGTGATCCCGATCAAGTTTGGCATTTCCAATGTGAGCCAGCATTATCATGTGCCGCTTCTGCTTTCGGCCCATGGCTATGCGACCTACCGGGGCAGTTGAGTAATCCATGACCCACACTGAGATCAGGTTCCTGCGTCGCGGCGTCATCGTCGAATACCCGATGACCGATCCGGCGCGCACGGTGCTTGACTACCTGCGTCTCGAACAGCGTCACAAGGGCACGAAGGAAGGATGCAACGAAGGCGACTGCGGCGCATGCACCGTCGCCATCGGCCGGTTGCGCCAGGGCCGTGTCACCTACGAACCGGCGAATGCCTGCATCATGCTCATGGGCCACCTGCATGGCTGCGAACTGGTGACGGTCGATGACCTCTCTCCCGGCGGCGTCCTTCATCCCGTTCAGCAGGCCATGGTGCAACACCATGGTTCGCAATGCGGCTTCTGCACGCCTGGCTTCGTGATGTCGCTCTTTGCCCTCTATCACGCGCCCGAGCGGCCTGACCGGAACGCAGTGGTCAACCAGATTGCGGGCAACCTGTGCCGCTGTACGGGCTATCGGCCCATCATCGACGCCGCACTGGATGCGTGTGAAAACAGGACACCGGATATCTGGACGGAGTCGGCCGCAGAAATCGCAGCGGAACTGGCCAGGATCAATGATGGCGAGGATGTCTTTTGCGGCAACAGCGACTCTTTTGCCGCCGCTCCGGCCAAGGACAGCACGCTGCTCGACCTCGCGGCCCGCCATCCGGATGCGACAATTGTCGCTGGTGCCACGGACGTGGGCCTCTGGATCACCAAGCAGATGCGGGTGCTGCCAAAGCTGATCTTCACGTCCCGGGTCGAAGCCCTGCACGCCATCACCGATCGGGTGGCGACACTGTCGCTGGGTGCCGCAGTGACCTACGCTCAAGCCGAGGAGAAACTCGCCGCCCTGGCACCGGACGTCGGTGAAGTGTTGCGGCGGCTGGGGTCGAAGCAGGTTCGCAGTTCCGGGACCATCGGCGGCAACATCGCGAACGGGTCTCCCATCGGCGACATGCCGCCGATGTTGATCGCACTGGGGACGCGAATCACGCTGCGCAAGGGCACAGACCAGCGTGACCTGCTGCTGGAAGACTATTTCATTGACTACGGCAAGCAGGATCGGCGCCCCGGCGAATTGCTGTGGCGGATCGATATTCCAAAGCTCAAGAGCAACGAACGCTTCTTTGCCCACAAACTCTCCAAACGGTTTGACCAGGACATTTCCGCCGTCATGGCCGCCTTCAAGTTCGTGATTTCTGGGCGCAGCATCAGCTCCGCCGTCATTGCCTTTGGCGGGATGGCGGGCACCCCCCGGCGTGCGCGTCACACGGAAGCAGCCGTCACGGGCCTCAAGCTGGACGCTCCTGAAAGCTGGGCGGGAGTAGTGGGGAACTTGCGCAAGGACTTTACCCCACTCTCCGACATGCGCGCGTCCGCAAGTTACCGTCTCGACGCGGCCGAAGCCCTTTTGCTCAAGGCCCTGCATGAACTCGTCGGCGAACGTCCAGCGTCGCTGCGTGTGCTCGCGCCCGCCGGAAAAGAGGCGTGGACATGAAGACAGACGCGAAGCGCGCAGTGAAACCCAAGGTGGCTTTGAGAACCGAGGCCGTTGTCGGAAAACCGTTGGCCCACGACAGCGCCGAACAGCACGTGACCGGCCGCGCCACATATATCGACGACATGCCGGAACCGGAAGGTTTGCTCCACGTGGCGCCGGGCTTTGCGCGCGAAGCGGCCTGCGGACGGATCACAGCGCTCGATGTTGCTGATGTGGCCGCATTTCCAGGTGTCGTCAGGGTCCTGACGGCGCGCGATATCCCCGGGCGCAATGACTGGAGCGCATCAATCGGTGGCGATCCCATCCTCGCCGATGGAGAAATCGAGTTCCATGGACAAGTGATCTTTGCCGTCGTTGCGGAAACCCGCGATGCGGCGCGCCGTGCCGCCCGTCTCGCCCGCATCACGGTGCAGGCAATAAAGCCCGTCGTGACAGCCGATGAGGCGATCCGGGCCGGGACAACCGATGTCCTTCCGGAATACACCTTCACCCGCAAAGATGCAGGCGCGGCCATCGCCGCATCGAGCCATAGTCTTCTCGATTCCTTCCTCATCGGCGGACAGGAACACTTCTATCTCGAAGGCCAGGTTTCCATGGCCTTGCCCGATGAGAAGGGGGGAATGGTTGTCCACTGTTCAACCCAGCACCCTTCGGAGGTGCAGCAGTGCGTTGCCCACATGCTGCATGTGGCAAATGGCGCGGTGACCTGCGACTGCCGCCGCATGGGCGGCGGTTTCGGGGGCAAGGAAAGCCAGGCCGCCCAGTGGGCCTGCCTCGCGGCACTTGCAGCCCACGTAACGGGAAGGCCCGCAAAGTGCCGCCTCGATCGAGACGATGACATGGTCATGACGGGCAAGCGCCATGACTTCCGCGTCAGTTCGGAAGCGGGCTTCGATGATGATGGCCGCCTCACCGCCGTGAACGTCGAGTTCGACGCCCGTTGTGGCTGTTCGGCTGACCTCAGCCAGGGCGTCAATGACCGGACGATGTTCCACGCCGACAACAGCTATTACTATCCGGCGCTCCGCATCCATTCACGCCGGCTCCGCACCAACACGGTGTCCAACACCGCCTTCCGCGGCTTTGGCGGACCTCAGGGCATGGTTTTTGCCGAACGCCTGATGGAGTCGATCGCCGTCCGCACCGGGCGCGATGCCCTCGATGTGCGAAGACGAAATTTCTACGGCAAGAACCGCGATGTGACGCCTTACGGCCAGCAGGTGACGGACAACATTCTTCCCGAACTGGTGGCGGAACTGGAGCGCACTTCCGATTATCGCAACCGCCGCCAACAGATCACAGACTACAATGCGTCAAGCCGTGTATTGAAAAAGGGCCTGTCGCTGACACCCGTGAAATTCGGGATCTCGTTCACCCTCTCCCACCTCAACCAGGCCGGCGCGCTGGTGCTGGCTTATACCGACGGTTCTGTCCAGTTGAATCACGGCGGCACGGAGATGGGGCAGGGCCTCTACACCAAGGTGGCGCAGGTGGTGGCCGAGGTGTTCGGCATTGGGCTCGACAAGGTGCGCATTTGCGCCACCAGCACCGGGAAAGTGCCCAACACATCGCCGACGGCAGCGTCCTCGGGAAGCGACCTCAACGGCATGGCCGCGAAGCGCGCTGCAGAAGAAATCCGCGACAATATCGCCAACCTGCTGGCGCGTGACTGGCGCGTGCCCAAGGCCAAGATCATCTTTGCAAATGGCGAAGTCTTCTCTGCCGCGAAGCGCATGACATTTGCGGAGGCCTGCGCCCGCACCCATCAGGCCCGCTTGCCGTTGTCGGCCACAGGTTACTACGCAACACCAAAGCTGACGTGGGACCGCAGCAAGGGCAAGGGCAGGCCCTTCCTCTATTTCGCCTACGGAGCGGCCTGCAGTGAAGTAACGATCGACACCATGACGGGTGAGATGCGGGTCGACCGTGTCGACATTCTGCATGACGTGGGGAAGTCACTGAACCCCGCGATCGACCTGGGCCAGGTGGAAGGTGCTTTCGTCCAGGGCATGGGTTGGCTCACAACAGAGGAACTGGTCTTCGACAATACCGGGCGCCTGCGCACCCACGCACCATCCACTTACAAGATTCCCTGCGCCTCCGATGTCCCGGAGCAGTTCAACGTGGCGCTGTTTGAGTCCAAGGGCAACAAGGAAGACACCATCTACCGGTCGAAGGCCGTCGGCGAACCTCCGCTGATGCTGGGCATCTCCGTGTGGACGGCGATCTTCAATGCCATCGCCTCCACGGGGAATGGGGCCATACCCGCACTCGATACGCCTGCAACACCGGAAGCAATTCTTCATGCCCTCAAGAGTGTGCGGACATGAATCTCATCGCGCGCGCACGAGACCTTCTCCAGGAAGGACGGCAGGTTGCAATCGTCCGGATTGGCAAGGTCAGGGGTTCGGCGCCGCGCGAGGAGGGCACGTTGATGCTGGTGACGGCCGAAGGCATCTTCGGCACCATCGGCGGCGGAACGATGGAGTGGAAAGCCATCGCCGAAGCCCAAAGATTGCTCCTGTCCGGCGGCAAGCAAAGCGCTTCGCGCTATCTGCTGGGCCCCGATCTCGGACAGTGCTGTGGCGGGCAGGTTGAGGTCCTCACGACAGTTGCTGATGTGGCGGCGCTGAACGCATTCGCCGCGGAGGAGCAGGACGAAACCCGCACGCTTTATCTCTTCGGCGCCGGCCATGTGGGCCGGGCCCTTGTTCTGATCCTGGCCCAGACACCGTTTCACGTCGTCTGGTGCGATGCAAGGCCGGGGGCTTTCCCCACGGCGGTGCCCGCCAACGTCTCATTGCGCGCCGATGTCGACATGCCCGGCGTATTGACTGGCGCACCGGAGGGATCGATTGCGGTTGTGATGACCCATTCGCATGCGCTTGATCTTGCCATTGTCGATGCGTGCCTGCGCAACCCGGCCATCTCGGTCACGGGGCTGATCGGCAGCGCAACAAAGCGGGCGCGCTTCGAAAAGCGCCTCGCGGAAGCCGGTGTGCCGCAGGAGCAAATTGCCGGCCTCATCTGCCCGATCGGACTGGGAGGCATCCGCTCCAAGCGTCCGGATGCCATTGCCATATCCACAGCGGCACAACTGGTCGCACTGGACGAAAGCCTCAAACTCGGGAAAGCATCTCCGCAGAACGTTTCGCAGTCCGGCAGCGCCGCATCATGACATCAACCCACGGCACACCCCTTCTCGAGGCCCGCAACATCGTCAAGACGTTCGGCAGCCTCCGTGCCAACGATGATGTCACCCTCACCATCATGCCAGGCGAAATCCACGCCTTCCTTGGCGAGAATGGCGCGGGCAAGTCGACGCTTGTGAAGATGATCTACGGCGCCCTGCAGCCGACCTCAGGCCAGTTCTTCTGGAAGGGAAGGCAGGTCACGCCAGCAAGCCCTTCGGTCGCCCGCCACCTCGGTATTGGCATGGTGTTCCAGCATTTCTCACTGTTTGATTCCCTGACGGTTGCGGAAAACATCGCCCTCGCCATGCCCGGGCCCTATGATCTGCCAGCCCTGTCGGGGCGCATTGCAAAAGTCTCGGCCTCTTATGGACTGCCGATTTCACCCACGGCATTGGTGGGCGACCTTTCCGTGGGGGAACGCCAGCGGATCGAAATCATCCGTTGCCTGTTACAGGAGCCGCAGCTTCTGATCATGGATGAGCCGACGTCGGTTCTGACACCACAAGAGGCGGACCAGTTGTTCGTGGTGTTGAAGCGCCTTGCCTCCGAAGGCTGCTCGGTTCTCTACATCAGCCATCGCCTGGAGGAGGTGAAGGCCTTGTGCGACACGGCCACCATCCTGCGCCACGGCAAGGTTGTGGCCGAAGTCGACCCACGGCGCGAGACGGCTGCGAGCCTCGCGCGCCTGATGGTGGGGGGTGACATCCATGCCATCAAGGCCCGAGCCAGCGCAGTCGGCTTGGGCAAGCCGCGGCTCGAACTCCGTCATCTCTCACTTCCCGCTGATGGGGCCTTCGCCGTGCCCCTGATTGACATCAACCTCACGGTGAATGCTGGCGAGATTGTCGCCATCGCAGGCGTCGCAGGAAATGGCCAGGGCGAATTCTTCGATGCCGTCTCCGGGGAACGGACGGTGGCGCCAGACATGCTTTGTCTGGATGGCGTCGGATTGGGAGGACGGTCCATCACCTTCCGGCGCAAGTCCGGCGCAGCCTTTGTGCCGGAGGAACGGCTGGGTCACGGGGCAGTTCCTTCCATGACGCTGTCCCAGAACATGTATCTGTCCCGCCACGCGGTCGATCCGGCTCTGGTCTCGTCGGGTGTACTCAATCCTGAAGGTGCTCGCGCTGCCGCTGAACGCATCATCAAAGGCTTTGATGTCCGCAAGGGAAAACCTGACCCGGAGGCGCGTGCGTTGTCCGGCGGAAACCTGCAAAAATACGTCGTGGGGCGCGAAATGGAATTGCAGCCCAAGCTACTGGTGATCAATCAGCCCACCTGGGGCGTTGATGCGGGTGCTGCCGCATCCATCCGGCAGGCCCTGATCGATCTCGCGCAGGGCGGGTCCGCGGTTCTGGTCATCAGCCAGGATCTCGACGAGATTTTCGAGATCGCCGACCGCATCGCGGTGATCTCGCGCGGGCAGTTGTCTGAACCCCGCCCGGCCTCGGAGATGACGCGCGAAGAAATCGGTTTGCTGATGGCGGGTGCTCACGAGCGCGCCCAGGGCGGTTCACCGGGGGAGACAAGTCATGCGGCTTGAGAAGCGGGCAGAACGATCTTCCACCATGGCGCTGGCTTCGCCTTTCATCGCCATCGCATTGACCATTGTCACGGCGGGTTTGATTTTTGCCTTGCGCGGCAACAGCCCGCTGCAGGCGCTCTATGTCTATTTCATCGAACCGCTGACGGCCATTTGGTCGGTCGAACAGTTGCTGGTCAAGGCGTCGCCCTTGATTCTGATCGGTGCCGGGCTTGCGGTCGCCTACCGTGCCAACGTCTGGAACATTGGTGCTGAGGGCCAACTCACGGCGGGTGCGATCCTTGCTGGCGCTGTCCCCGTGTTCCTGCCCCAATGGCAGTCGCCGCTCACGCTTGCGGCGATGATGGTGCTGGGGATCGCGGGTGGCATGGCCTGGGCGGCCATCCCGGCCTTCCTGCGAAACCGCTTCAGCGCCAACGAAATCCTCACGTCACTGATGCTCGTCTATGTGTCCCAACTGCTTCTCGATTATCTGGTGCGCGGGCCTTGGCGCGATCCGCAGGGATTCAATTTTCCCAAGTCCGTGACCTTCGCTGAAGGGCAGCTTCTGCCGTATGTCACGAGCGGCATTCATGCAGGCGTGCTGGTGACCTTCGTGGTCGCGCTGGTGCTGGGCTACATCGTGTCACGTACCGTCAAGGGTTACGAAATCACCGTTACCGGACTGTCGCCCAGGGCTGCGCGCTTTTCCGGTTTCTCGCAAAGCCGCACGATCCTTTTCTGCATGATGCTGTCGGGCGGGCTTGCCGGGCTGGCAGGAGCCTTCGAGATTTCCTCCGTCGTCGGACAGTTGCAGCCGCAGGTCTCGCCGGGGTACGGTTTTGCAGCAATCATTGTCGCCTTCCTCGGTCGTCTCAATCCGGTCGGTGCGATTATCGCGGGGCTGCTTCTTGCGCTCTCCTATATCGGCGGCGAGGCGGTGCAGACCGCGCTCCAGATTCCCGACAAGATCACCCGCGTGATCCAGGGCATCCTGCTGTTCTATATCCTCGCCTGTGACACACTCATCAACTACCGCATCGTCTTCTCGGTGCCAGCACTCGCACGAGCCTGACGGACATGGACATTGTTCTCACACTGCTCACGATCATCATGACGGCAGCGACGCCGCTGCTGCTGGCGGCATTGGGGGAAATGGTGACGGAACGTTCGGGTGTCCTCAACCTCGGCGTCGAAGGCATGATGGTGATGGGCGCGGTCGCGGGGTTTGGCGGTGCTTACGTGACCGGCAATCCGTGGCTCGGAATTCTCACGTCGATCCTTGCCGGCATGCTGATGTCGCTGCTCTTTGGCTTCCTCACCCTGACGCTGCTCGCAAACCAGGTGGCGACAGGACTTGCTCTCACCTTGCTGGGCCTCGGGCTTTCCGCATTGATCGGAGAGTCTTTCGTAGGCCAGCCCGGCATCAAATTGCCGACCCTTTCGGGCATTGATCCCCTCGTACCGTTTTCACTTGTGATGGTGGCAGCCGTCAGCTGGTTCATGTTCCGCACCAAGATGGGCTTGGTGATCCGCGCCGTGGGCAACAGCCACACCTCCGCCCACGCGCTTGGATATAACGTGATCGGCGTCCGTTATCTGAGTGTGCTGTTCGGGGGCGCCATGAGCGGCATTGCCGGCGGCTACCTGTCACTGGTCTATACGCCACAGTGGGTGGAAAACATGACCTCGGGCCGGGGCTGGATTGCCCTGGCACTGGTCGTGTTCGCATCCTGGTTGCCCTTCCGCATCCTTGCCGGTGCCTACCTGTTCGGCACCATCTCCATCCTGTCCTTTGTCTTGCAGGCGCAAGGCTTGGGAATCCCCTCGCAATTCCTCTCGAGTCTGCCCTATCTTGGCACCATCCTCGCACTGGTGGTCATCTCCGGGAACAAGGCCCTGACGCGCCGCAACACGCCAGCCTCACTCGGACAACCCTTCGTGCCGGACCGTTAATGTGAACATCTCAACAGGGAGAACAACATGAAGAAACTACTGATGGCGGCGGCCGCTGCCGCGTTGATGCTGGGAGCCGCGTCGGCTTCCGCATCGGCAGAGGCGCTGAAGGCCTGCTGGGTCTATGTCGGCCCCATTGGCGACTTCGGCTATTCCTTCCAGCATCACCAGGGCCTCTTGGCCGTGCAGAAGGAATTCGGCGACAAGGTGGAAACCGCCTACGCCGAAAACGTTTCGGAAGCCGATTCCGAAAAGACCTTCGAACGCTTCGCCCGCGAAGGCTGCAAGATCATCTTCGGAACGTCCTTTGGCTTCATGGAGCCGATGCTCAAGGTGGCGAAGAAGTTCCCCGACGTGAAGTTTGAACACGCCACGGGTTACAAGACCGCCGACAACATGGGCACTTACAATGCCAAGTTCCACGAAGGCCGGTACGTGATTGGCCAGATCGCCGCCAAGATGTCGAAGACGGGCACGGCAGGCTACATCGTGTCCTTCCCCATTCCGGAAGTGGTCTCCGGCATCAATGCCTTCATGCTGGGCGCCCAGAGCGTGAACCCCAACTTCAAGGTCAAGATCGTCTGGGCCAACACCTGGTTCGACCCGGCCAAGGAAGCCGACGCGGCGAAGGTGCTGCTGAGCCAGGGGGCTGACATCACGGTTCAGCACACGGACTCGGCTGCCCCGCTGCAGGTTGCCCAGGAACAGGGCAAGTTCGGTTTCGGCCAGGCCTCCGACCAGTATCAGTTCGCTCCCAAGGCGCAGCTGACGGCGATCGTCGACAACTGGGCACCGCATTATATCAACAGCGTCAAGGCTGTGATGGATGGCACCTGGAAGCCACAGCAGACCTGGGAAGGCATGGAAAACGGCACCGTCAGCATGGCGCCCTACACCAACATGCCGGATGACGTCGCCAAAATGGCCACGGAGACCGCCGCCGCCATTGCTTCCGGCAAGCTCAATCCCTTCACCGGCCCCATCACCAAGCAGGATGGAACCGTCGTCGGCGAAGCTGGCAAGCCGCTGCCCGACGGCGACATCCTCGGCATGAACTGGTACGTCAAGGGCATCGACGATCAGTTGCCGCAGTAAGTCTTTCCCGACACCACATGCCGGGTGGCATTCCGCCACCCGGCATTTTCATGGATGTGCACTGTGATCGATCCGTTTGCCGCCGACTGGTTGAACCTGCTTCTGCGCTGGGGCCATCTGATTGCCGGCATCGCCTGGATTGGCACATCCTTCTATTTTATCGCCCTCGATTTCTCTTTGCAGAAGCGCGAGGGCCTGCCCGCCGGCGTCGGCGGCGAAGCCTGGGAAGTTCACGGTGGCGGCTTCTACCATGTGCAGAAATATCTGTCGGCACCGCCAGCCCTCCCGGATCATCTCACCTGGTTCAAATGGGAGGCCTACCTCACCTGGGTGACTGGCTTTCTGCTCCTCATCGTTCAGTACTACCTCAATGCGGAGAGTTACCTGATTGATCCGTCTGTCATGCCGCTCACGGCCTGGCAGGCCATCGCCATTTCTGTGGCCTCCATCGCCGGCGGCTGGATTGTCTATGATCAGCTCTGCCGTCACCTGGCCCTCCGCCATCCCACGCTCCTCGTGATCTGCGTCATTGTGCTGGTGGGGCTTGCCGCCTACGGCTTCACCCACGTCTATTCGGGACGCGGTGCCTTTATCCACGTGGGCGCCTTCATCGGCACGACCATGGCGGCTAACGTTTTCATGGTCATCATTCCCAATCAGCGCAAGATCGTGGCGAGCCTCCTGAAGGGTGAGCGGCCCGACCCGGCCTATGGTGCCATGGGCAAGCAGCGCAGCCTGCACAACACCTATCTGACGCTCCCCGTTCTGCTGATGATGGTCTCGAACCATTACGCCTTCCTCACGGGTCATCCGCAGAGCTGGATTCTCATTCTTATGATTGTCGTGGGCGGAGCGGCTTTGCGGCACTATCTGGTGCGCACGGAAGTGGGCGATGAGCAGCGCGAGTTGGCCTGGCTGCTGCCCGTGATCGCCGCCGTGCTTGGCGGCGCAATCTTCATGACGGCACCGGCAAAGCAGGTCATGTTTGCCGGAGATGTCCCGGACGCCGATGCCCTCGCAATCGTCCAGTCACGTTGTGCTGCATGTCACGCACAGCATCCCGCCGACAAGACGTTTGCCGAGCCGCCCAAGGGCGTGATTCTCGACACGCTGGAGGAACTCCGCCGCCACAAGGAACAGGTCATGGTCCAGGCCGTGAACAACGTGGCCATGCCGTTGGGCAACAAGACGGGGATGACCCCTGACGAACGGGCCCGCCTCGGCGCCTGGCTGGCAAAGCAATGATCCCGCTCGCGGAGATCAATGGCATGCCGGTCGCCACCTTCGTGGAGCGATTTGGCGATGTCGCGGAACATTCGCCCTGGGTGGCGGAAGGAGCGGCGGCATTGCGGCCCTACCACGCCGTGACAGACATGATTGCCGCGTTCGAAGCCACGCTCCACAGCGCGCCAGTGGACGCGCAACTGGCACTGATCCGCGCTCATCCGGACCTCGCCACAAAAGCAAAGCTGACCGAAGATTCGAACCGCGAACAGCGCAATGCCGGACTGGCGGACCTCACGCCATCCGAGTTTGCACGATTCACGGATTTGAACAGGAGATACAAGACCCGGTTTGGGTTCCCCTTCATCTTTGCGGTCAAGGGCGCGACCAAGCACCAGATACTCGACAGCTTTGAGGCGCGCGTGGCCAACAGCGAAGACGCCGAATTTTCGCATGCCTTGCAGCATGTCATGCGCATATTCCGCTTTCGCATTGAAGACAGGGTTGCACCATGAAGCGAGTCTTGCGTGGACAAATCGTCTCCTTTGGACGGAACGCCGAACCCGTCGTTCACATTCCCCGGGGCGCGCTTGCGGTCGATGGTACCGGACGCATCGCGTGGACCGGGGAAGCCTCCCGCCTTCCCGCCGCGTGGCAAGGTGTTGCAGCCGATCATCACGGTGAGAACCTGTTGTTGCCCGGTTTCATCGACGCCCACATCCATTTTCCGCAATACAGGATGCTGGCCGCACCCGGGAAAGACCTGCTGGATTGGCTGCGGCGTTTCACCTTTCCGGAGGAGGCCCGCTATGCCGATCGCGGCTATGCGGCCGCGGCTGCACGTCTGTTTCTGGATCGTCTGTTTTCCAATGGAACGACATCGGCACTCGCCTTCTGTTCGGTTCACAAGGCGTGTGCAGATGCGCTCTTTGCGGCAGCAGCTGACATGGGCATGGCGCTCATCACCGGCAAGACCATGATGGACCGCAATGCCATCCCGGCGGTGCAAGACACGCCCGAGCAAGGCGCGCGCGAGACGGAAGAACTTTATCAGACCTGGCACGGCAAGGGCCGCCTGCGTTATGCCGTGACGCCACGCTTTGCGATCACCTCAAGCGACAGGCAGTTACAGGTGAGTGGCGAACTCCTCGCCCATCTGCCGGGCACGTTGATGCAAACCCATATCTCCGAAAGTGCCGGAGAAATCGCCTTCGTCAGGGCGCTGTTTCCCGACGCCCGCGACTACACCGATGTCTATGACCGCTTTGGCTTGCTGGGACCGCGCAGCATCTTCGCCCACGGCATCCACCTGAGCGAGCGCGAGGCACAGCGGTTCTCCGAGACAGGCTCGTCCGTCATTCACTGCCCCACGTCGAATACGTTTCTCGGCTCGGGTCTGATGCACATGCCGTTTCTCGCAGAACAGGCGAGGCCGGTGGCCATGGGCCTGGCAACAGACGTGGGCGGCGGAACGAGCTACTCCATGTTGCAGACCATGGGCGAGGCCTACAAGGTTCAGATGCTGGGCGGATACAAGCCTTCCGCAAGCGCGCTCTTTGCCATGTCCACGATTGGCAATGCATGCAGGCTCCACATCGATGCCGAGACGGGTTCACTGGACGTGGGAAAATTTGCCGACGTGGTGGTTCTTGATCCAGCTGCGACACCCGTGTTGAAGGCGCGGCACGCGTTGTCGCAATCCCTGGAGGACGTACTCTTTGCACTGATGATTCTGGGTGACGACCGTGCTGTCGCAGCAACCTACGTGGCGGGCCAGCAACGCCATCGTGCCGATGGGGCAAGATGACCTCCAATGCCAAAATTCTCCGCCAACATTTCCACGATGTTTACCGAGGTCCCGTTCCTCGACCGGTTTGCTGCTGCGAAAGCGCAAGGTTTCCGCGCCGTCGAATTCCAGTTTCCCTATCCTTTTGCATTGGCTGATATCGCTGTCCGCGTGGAGGATCTCGACCTTGAGGTCGTCCTGTTCAATCTTCCCCCGGGTAATTTTGAGGCGGGCGAACGCGGCATTGCCTGCCATCCCGGTCGCCAGCGGGAATTCGAGGCGGGAACTGGCGACGCACTGCGCTATGCCCAACGCCTGCGTTGCCGCAAGCTGAATTGCTTGGCCGGACTGCTGCCGGATGGGGTGTCGCGGGATGCCGGCCTTGCCCCGTTGCTGCAGAACCTGTCGGTTGCTGCCGAAAGTTTGACGGAAAACGGCATTCAGCTGCTGATGGAACCGATCAACACCTTCGACATGCCCCGGTTCTTTCTCAGCCGCAGTTCCGAAGCGTTGAGCGTGATGGATGCCTTGCGTCCGCTGGACGTCAAGTTGCAGTACGATGTTTACCACATGCAGCGCATGGAAGGTGAGTTGTTCAACTCCATCAAGCGGCTGCTTCCCCGCCTCGGTCACATCCAGATCGCCGACACACCGGGCCGCCACGAACCCGGCACGGGTGAAATCAACTTTCCCAACCTCTTCCGCCACCTTGATGCCGCAGGCTACGATGGTTGGGTGGGTTGCGAATATTTTCCATCCGCCAGCA
>CALMLK010000075.1 GCA_937868035.1 uncultured Alphaproteobacteria bacterium | reverse complement strand
GCCCAAGCCGTCCGAGCCCTGAGATTCTGGCGCATTGAATGATTGCGACACCCCGGCCCCTGCGCCGGGGTGTTTTTGTTTCATCGCCCAATATTTAGGCAAACCGCCCAATAATCACGCACCAGGCCCCCGGCGAATGCCCTCTAATTCGCTTAACGCATTGAAATAACGAGATGTTGAATCTGGCACGCGGCCTGCAACCCCGCGTGTAGAACAACGAGGCGTGGCCAATTCATGAAAAAGATCGAAGCGATCATCAAGCCGTTCAAGCTTGATGAGGTGAAGGAGGCCCTGCAGGAAGTGGGGCTCCAGGGTATCACCGTGACCGAAGCCAAGGGTTTCGGCCGCCAGAAGGGCCACACGGAACTCTACCGTGGAGCCGAGTACGTAGTGGATTTTCTTCCTAAAGTCAAGATTGAAGTGGTCATCGCCGACGACCTCGTCGAGAAGGCCGTCGAAGCAATTCAAAATGCCGCCCGCACGGGCCGCATCGGTGATGGCAAGATTTTCATTTCCACCATCGAGCAAGCCATCCGCATCCGCACCGGCGAGTCCGGCACGGAAGCCCTGTAAGCGTTTCCCCCACCACATTTCACTTTAGCCAGATACGAGAGGACAAACATGGCCAAGGACAACCCGGTTGAAAATGCCTTGAAGATGATCAAGGACAAGGATGTGAAGTTCGTCGACCTTCGCTTCACCGATCCGCGCGGCAAGATGCAGCATCTGACGATGGACGTTTCGCAGATGCACGAAGAGGCCTGGGAAGAAGGCCTGATGTTCGACGGTTCGTCGATCGCCAGCTGGAAGGCCATCAACGAGTCCGACATGATCTTGCGTCCGGACGCAGCCTCGGCCCACCTTGACCCCTTCTACGCCCAGACCACCATGGCCGTGTTCTGCGACATCGCCGACCCGGGCACCGGCGAAGGCTACAACCGCGATCCGCGCTCGATTGCGCGCCGCACGGAAGCCTACCTCAAGTCCACCAAAATTGGTGACACGGTGTTCGTCGGCCCCGAAGCCGAGTTCTTCGTGTTCGATGACGTGAAGTTCTCCACCTCGCCTTACAAGGTGGGCTTCGAAGTTGATGGCATCGAACTCCCCACCAACTCGGACCGCAACTATGAAACAGGCAACATGGGCCACCGCATGCGGATCAAGGGCGGTTACTTCCCCGTGAACCCCATGGACTCGGCCCAGGATATGCGCGGCGAGATGCTGTCGGTCATGCAGGAGATGGGCCTCGTTGTTGAGAAGCACCACCACGAGGTGGCCTCGGCCCAGCACGAACTCGGCACCCGCTACCAGCCGCTGGTGATGGCCGCCGACCACATGCAGATCTACAAGTATGTGATCCACAACGTCGCCCATTCCTACGGCAAGACGGCGACCTTCATGCCGAAGCCGGTGTTCGGCGACAACGGCTCGGGCATGCACTGCCACTTCTCCATCTGGAAGGATGGCAAGCCGCAGATGGCCGGCAACCAGTATGCCGACCTCTCGGAAACCTGCCTCTATTTCATCGGCGGCGTGATCAAGCATGCCAAGGCGCTGAACGCCTTCACCAACCCGTCCACGAACTCCTACAAGCGTCTCGTGCCGGGCTATGAAGCCCCGGTGCTGCTGGCCTACTCCAGCCGCAACCGCTCGGCCTCCTGCCGCATTCCCTTCACGAGCAACCCGAAGGCCAAGCGCGTCGAAGTCCGCTTCCCCGATCCGACGGCCAACCCCTATCTCTGCTTCTCGTCGATCATCATGGCTGGCCTTGATGGCATCGTGAACAAGATCCACCCGGGTCCGGCGATGGACAAGAATCTGTACGACCTGCCGCCGGCAGAACTCGCCCAGGTTCCGACGGTTTGTGGCTCGCTTCAGGAAGCCATCGACAGCCTCCAGGCCGACCACGAATTCCTGCTCAAGGGCGGCGTGTTCTCCAAGGACCAGATCGACTCGTATCTGGAGCTGAAGCAGGAGGAACAGGACCGCTACCGCATGACTCCGCACCCGGTTGAATACGACATGTACTACAGCTGCTGACCGCCCTTGCGGTCATCCCGGCGGAAGCCGGGATCGATACGAGAACCCCGGCGGAGACGCCGGGGTTTTTTGCTGAAGCCTGCCGCAGATTTTGCTATCGACCCTGTGGGGGCGTTCGCTCGGAGACTCTGCCATGAACCGCAAGCCCCTCCTGTTTGCCGTTGCTCTTGCCTGGCTGTCCGTTTCCCCTTCGCACCTGCGCGCCGACACCCTGCCACTGCCACCCGCGCTGGTCAGTTCGGCATCCGATCAGGGGCAATCGCTGCTCATCGGCGCGGAATCCCGCAAAGCCTATTTCCCGCTGGCCGACCATTTTGTGACCCAACAGAACCAGGCGTTCTGTGGCGTTGCTTCCATGACCATGGTGCTGAATGCGAGCGGTCTCCCCGCGCCCGCAGTGCCGGAATATGATCCCTATCGCACGTTCACGCAGGACAATGTCCTGACGCCCGCGACGGAATCCGTTTTGCCCGTTGATACGATCAGGAAGATGGGCATTACCCTGGACCAGCTGGGTGGCATGCTTTCAACCTATCCTCTTTCGGTGGATGTGCGCCATGCCGCTGATTCAAGCGCCGATGTATTCCGCAGTGAAGCCAGCGCGGCGCTGAATACGCCTGGAAATTTCGTCATCATCAATTACCTGCGCAAGGCGATCGGCCAGGAAAAAGGCGGGCATATTTCCCCTCTTGCGGCCTATGATGCCGATGAAGACCGCTTTCTCATCCTGGATGTGGCCCGCTACAAATACCCTCCCGTGTGGGTGAAGACGGCTGATCTTTTTGGCGCCATGAATACCCAGGACTCCGACAACAATAACCAGACCCGCGGATACTTGCTCATCGCCCGGAAATAGCTTGATTGCGGCGCGCGCAAGTTTACGTTGTCTCCTGCAACGCCAATCGGCTTCCGGAGATCACCTCATGCGCCAGTTTGCATGTGCCTGTTTCGCCCTCATCGTCGCGACAAGTCCTGTCTTGTCCCAGGATGCCGCCGACAAGCTGGACGGTTCGGCCTACAAGGACGACGAGGTCTGCGCCAAGGGCTTGAATACGCCCGACTGCATTCTCTCGTTCTTCATCCACGGCAAGGCGGCGAAGACGCTGTTTGACGGCATGCCCGACAAGGCCGAGCGCGAAGAATGCACCGGTGGCATGGAGAAGCTCAGCAAGTCCGGCCTCGCCTGTTTCAAATATGATGACGGCACCTACAGCTGCAGCTTCGGCTATCATTTCGCCGACCAGACATTCGGCGGCAGCCACGAGGATTGCTGACGGTTCTCGCCGTCAAAGCAGCAGCGCCCCTTCATGGCGGAGCAGCCACTCCTTGCGCTGCACGCCGCCGCCATAGCCTGTCATGGATCCGTCCGCGCCGATGACGCGGTGGCAGGGCACCACGATGGCAATGGGGTTGCGGCCATTGGCGAGCCCCACCGCACGCGAGAGGTTGGCATCGCCCAGTTGCCGCGCGATGGCGCCGTAGCTCGTGGTCGTGCCCACCGGAATGCGTCGCAAGGCCGCCCAGACCTTGCGCTCGAATTCCGTGCCCCCACCGTCGCAGAGTACGTCATCGAGGGCATGCAGATCCCCGGCGAAATATTCACGCACGCGCGAGGTGATGCCAAAGGGATTGTCCGTGGGCTGAAGATCGGCATGGCCGAAGCGCCCCCTCATCTCGCGCGCCACCCGGTCCGTTGCGTCGTCGAACTCCAGCAGCAGCAACACCCCATCGTGCGCGAGCAGCACCATGTCGCCGATGGGCGTGGCTATGCGGTCTGTCTGGAAGCAGTGCATGGCGTCAGTATCGGCTGACGGGGTGACGGATGCAACACGGCGCTTCCGGTGCAAAGCCCTGCCCTTGCCGCGAGCCTGCCCTCGCGGAAGCGGGAGTCCGGATCGCACGACATCGCGCCGGTGGCGCGACCAAGGTGCGCCTCCGGATGGACGGAGTTGGACGTGGGTGTGATGTTCAAGGCGGCATGGGGGTGAGGGGAGAAAATGGAGGGACTGTTTCTGTCCCGGCTTCCCGCCAGCATGCTT
>CALMLK010000074.1 GCA_937868035.1 uncultured Alphaproteobacteria bacterium | reverse complement strand
TAATTTCAATTGTTTGCGCGAGGATGTGAGGTAGCCGCAGCCAATTCTAACCTGAACGGCAGATAAATTCTCCCCTCAGCACCGGTTCAGGGCCGCTCCCCTAGAAAGGCACCATCAAATGCTTTTCCAGAGGGAACGGAAACCATGAACAAGATCCTGAAAATCGCCGCCGCCGCCCTGAGTATCACCATGGCCGCCGCGTTCGTTTCGACCGCCAAGGCCGATGACAGCCTCTACGGCAACGACGGTGCCGTGATCGTCCCGGCCTCCACCAACATGTCGGAAGTCGATGCCTCCGCCACCTTCCCGAGTGTGAAGCGCGGCAAGATCATCTCCTTCCAGAGCGCCAAGAAGCGCGGCTCGATCATCATCTCCACCCGCAAGAACGAACTTTACCTCGTCCTCGGTTATGGCAAGGCGGTGATGTATCGCGTCGCCACCGCCCGCAAGGGCTTCGAATGGGCCGGCGTGCACAAGGTCTCGTCCAAGACGGAATGGCCGGACTGGCGCCCCCCGGTGGAAATGCGCGTCCGCCACCCTGAGCTTCCCGCCTACATGGCCGGTGGCCCGAAGAACCCGCTCGGTGCGCGCGCCATGTATCTGGGCTCGTCCATCTACCGCATCCACGGCACCAACGAGCCGAAGTCCATCGGCAAGGCCGCCTCTTCGGGTTGCATCCGCATGCTGAACGCCGACGTCACCGAACTCTACCAGCTGGTGAAGGTGGGCGCCGAGGTGACGGTCAACTGATCACGGACTGAACTGGCATTTCCCGCCCCCTCGTGCCAGTGAAGCAAGCTCCGGCCAGATGAACATCTGGCCGGGGTTTTTTTATCTTGCCGGGGGCGGAGCGCCGTTTGCCAAAGCCTTCAGCGCCGCCGCGATGGCCTTGAACCCCTCCATCGCCGGAGCCGAATGGTGCCGCGCCCGCATGTAGGAGTGGGCCAGCACCGGTTCCTCGCGCAGACCCACGGGCACATTGGCGGCCTTGAGTTTTCCGGCGAAGATCACGCCGTCGTCGCGCAACGGATCATGCGCCGCAACCGTGATGTAGGTGGGCGGCAGGAAGGACACATCGCCTGCCAGATTGGGCGCAGCCTTGGGGTCGCGCCACGCCGCGCTTCCTTCGGGCCCGAGGAAGCTCTCCAGGTAGAACCGCATTTCCATGCGGGTCAGGCACGGCGCATCCGCATTCCGGTGATAGGAGGGCGTATCCATGTTGGCGCCGAGCACGGGATAAATGAGCACGAGTCCCTGCAATTGCGGCAAGCTCAATTCGCTGAGCGCCATGGCGAGTGCCACCGACATCTGCCCGCCGGCGCTGTCGCCCGCCGCGATCAGGTTGTCCGGATCGATGCCGTGGGCACGGCCCTCCTGCCGGGCCCAGCGCCACACCTTGAGGGAGTCTTCGAGTTGCGCAGGGTAGGGATGTTCGGGCGCAAGGCGGTAGTCGATCAGTAGCACGGCGGTGCCGGTCGCTGCGGAAAGTTCGGCACACATGTCGTCGTGGGTGGCAGGTCCGCCCAGCACCCAGCCGCCGCCATGGCCATAGATCACGCCGGGAGAAAGCGGGGCACCCTCCGGCTTGTAGAAGCGGCAGGGCACGCCGTTGCAGACGATGTCGGAGACGACGACGCCAGCGGGCCGCGGCGCCTGGAAGGACTGGCAGAGCGCGTTCCACGCCGCGCGCTGCTGGTCCAGCGGCCAGCTTTCCGCACCCGGTGGCGTTGCTTCCGTCAGTTTCTTGTAGAAGTGCCGCATCCCCGGATCGAGCGAGGCATGCGGATCGTCAGCAACCGTGTCATTCATGAAAAATCCTCCGTGATACGGCCTGTATCACGGAGGATCGAAGGTTCGCCAGAGTGGCGGTGCGTGGGGCTTGCTGCAGGAGGCTCAGCCGGCCCTGCGCATGCGCCGGTCTTGCGCCGGTTGATAGGCGATGCGGGCGTGATACTCGCAATAGGGCGATCCATCGCGGGGACCGTGGCCGCAGAAGCAGAAGTCTTCATGCGTCGGGTCGCCGATCGGCCATTTGCAGGTCTTGTCGGAGAGATGAAGAATGGTGATGCGGCCGTCCTTGGGAAGATCGACGAGGCGGAGCGGCTTCGGCTCCGGGAGCGGCTGCGGCCGCGGATTCATCTGGGGCGCGGCATAGGCCTTGAGGGCGGCACTGCCGGCAGTGGGCATGGACGGTGTGCCGGTGGGCCGCACGCCAGGCGCGCTGGGTTCCCGCGGACCCTTGCGGGCGGCGCGCGGTGCCGCGTTCCGCTGCACCGGCTGGCGGCCCGAAAGGTTGAGGCGGTGGACCTTGCCGATCACCGCATTGCGCGTCACGCCCATGCCGAGGCGGGCGGCAATCTGGCTGGCGCTCAATCCGTCGGTCCAGAGTTTCTTGAGAAGTTCCACACGTTCGTCGGTCCAGGGCATCTTGTCGGTACCGGCTGCTGCTTGCACGAGTTCGCTCAAAACCTGAATCCTTCTAAGTTCGCGGGAATCTGAACCCCCACGCTGAAACCGTTACGCCTGACTTGGAACGCTACATCTCGTAGCCCGATGAGTTACTGACTACTATGCTGAGTGACTCGACCGCAACCAACCGGGCCATCTTTCGCAGGGTTTTCCCCAGATTTGGACGTTGGCCTTATGGTTAACGGAGAGTTAAGCCCCCGCTGACTCCAGCGTCCATGTGCTGTTTTGACTCAGGTGTGGATATGGGCACAATTGACCGGTGGGTAACTGCACTTTATATGTTGCCTGTTGCGCGCCGGTCTCACCGACCGGCGTTTTTCATTTGGATTGGCCGATGATCACACCTGTGCTGCCCACCTACAATCGTGCACCCGTCTCCTTCGTGCGGGGCGAGGGTGCCCATGTCTTCACCGAAGATGGCACGGCCTACCTGGATTTCGGCGCTGGTGTTGCAGTCACCAGTTGCGGCCATGCCCATCCGCATCTGGTGAAGGCCCTCACCGAGCAGGCGCAGAAGATCTGGCACACCTCCAACATCTACCAGATGCCGGGCCAGGAAAAACTGGCGCAGCGCCTCATCGAGAACTCCTTCGCCGACACGGTGTTCTTCTGCAACTCGGGTGCCGAGGCGCTGGAGTGTGCGATCAAGATGGCACGGCGCTATCACTTCGTGTCGGGCGCGCCGCAGCGGAACGTCATTATCACCTTCGAAGGCGCGTTCCACGGCCGCACGCTGGCCACACTCTCGGCCGGCGGCCAGGAGAAATATCTGGAAGGCTTTGCGCCCCGCATGCCGGGCTTCGTGCAGGTGCCCTTCGGCGACCGCAAGGCGCTGGAAGCGGCCGTCACGGCGGAGACAGCCGCAATCCTCATTGAACCGGTGCAGGGCGAGGGCGGTATCCGCCCCCTGCCGCACGGCGAACTGAAAGCGCTGCGCGATCTCTGCGATGCCCATGGACTGCTTCTGGTTCTTGACGAAGTGCAGACCGGGGTCGGCCGCACCGGCAAGCTCTTCGCCCATGAATGGTCGGGCATCGCGCCCGACATCATGGCCGTGGCGAAGGGTATTGGCGGCGGCTTTCCGCTGGGCGCCTGCCTCGCCACCGAAAAGGCGGCACAGGGCATGACGGCGGGCATGCACGGCTCCACCTTTGGCGGCAACCCATTGGCCACCGCCGTCGGCAACGCCGTGCTGGACGTTGTCCTTGCCGAAGGCTTCCTCTCACATGTCCGCGATACCGCGCTGTATTTGAAACAAAAACTGGCAGGGTTGAAGGACTCCCACCCCACCGTGATCGACGATATCCGCGGCGAAGGCCTGATGATCGGTATCAAGTGCAAGGTGCAGAACACGGCCTTGCAGGCGGCAGCGCTTGCGGAGAAACTCCTCACCATCGGTGCCGGCGACAACGTCATCCGTCTGCTGCCGCCGCTCGTCATCACCCGCGCCGACGTGGATGAGGCGCCTGGCAAACTCGAC
>CALMLK010000073.1 GCA_937868035.1 uncultured Alphaproteobacteria bacterium | reverse complement strand
GAAGTTCTCCGAACGGAAATTCCTCGGCGACGTGGGTTTGAAATCGGCGGCGGGCGAAAGAGGCTACACGGTGCTGGAGCAAATCTGGTCGCGGCCCACGGCCGAAGTGAACGGCATGTGGGGAGGCTACACCGGCGCTGGCACCAAGACGGTCATTCCCTCGCAGGCCCATGCAAAATTCACCTTCCGTCTCGTGGGCAAGCAGGACCCCAAGAAGGTGATCAAGGCGTTCCAGGCTTTTGCCAGGAAGGCCATGACCGGCGATGCCAAGATCACATTCTCCGGCAAGGGTGGCGGCAGCCCCGCGTCCACCATCGACGAGAAGAACGTGTTCATCCGCAAGTCGGCGGCGGCGCTGAAGGCTGAGTTCAAGCGCGAGACGGTGATGATGGGCGGCGGCGGCTCCATTCCCATCGTGCGCTATTTCAAGGATATCCTCGGCATGGACAGCGTTCTCGTCGGCTTCGGACTGGACGATGATGCCATTCACTCGCCCAACGAAAAGTATGACGTGTCGAGCTTCCATCACGGCATGCGGAGCTGGGTACGCATCATGGCGTCGCTGGCAACGTGAGTTTCGATCCGGTTGCCGCCCTGGCCCGCTATCATGCGATGCTGGATGCGCGCGACCTCGATGGTGTGGAGCGGCTGCTGGCTCCCAATGTGGTCTCAGTGTCGGAAGGCTTGGGGCATGTGAAGGGCCGCGAAGCCGTGATTGCGGCACTGCGCGCCTATTTCGCCGCTTGCCCCGACGACCAATCCTTCGAGGACGATCTTGTGGCCTTGGGCCCCCTTCAGGCGCGCAGCCTGTGGAAGCTCCGGGCAACCCACAAGCTCACGGGGGTGGTGGTGGAGCGCCGCGGCACGGAAACCGTTTCGTTCGACGCGGACGGCCTGATCATGTCAATCGAGGTCGAGGACGCGACCTAGTTCCCGTCCATATCCATATCCATGTGATCGCCGCCGCCGGCCACCTTGTCGACGACCTGCACCGTGACAGTCACGTCGCCCGCCTTTTCGAAGGTCATGACCAGCGGGAAGTTCTGGCCTGCCTTGAGCGGAGCCATCAGCCCCGTGAGCATGATGTGGTTTCCGCCCGGTGCGAAGGTCATCATCTCCTGCGGGCCCAATGCGAGCTTTTCGATCTCGCGCATCTTCATCACGCCGTTGTCGTTGATCGTCCGGTGCGGTGTGGCGTGGGTGGCGACGGGTGTTGCGAGTCCCTTCAGGACATCGGCCTCCGCACCGTGATTCATGAGGATCATGTAGATGGCCGCTGTCTTGCTCACCGGCGTGAGCGAGGCGGGCGCCTCGGCATTCATCACCATGATGTCACTTGCGAAGGCCGTGGCGGCAAGGGCAAGCAGGGCGAGCGGGAAGAGGGCAAGGGAAAGCAGCTTCGTCATGGGGCAGGTCCTAGCAAATCAGAGAACCCGAGTGTGGCGCGGCATGGGCGCGCGGGCAATGGCACTTCTTTGCGGGCTGTCCGCCATGGCGGTGCCGGTGCAGGCGGAGCCGACCGCCGTTGCCGTCGAACTGGTTCTGGCCCTGGATGCCTCCGCCAGCATGGACCGGCGCGAGTTCGCGCTGCAACTGGACGGCCTCGCTGCGGCGTTCCGCGATCCCGGTGTGCTGGAGGCCTTGACGAACATCGGACCCAAGGGCGTTGCCGTTGCCGTCACGCAGTGGGGCGGACCAGATGAAGCCAAGGTCGTCGTGCCGTTCACGCGGCTTGCCTCGGCGCGGGAGGCAAAGGCCTTCGGGTTTCGGATCG
>CALMLK010000072.1 GCA_937868035.1 uncultured Alphaproteobacteria bacterium | reverse complement strand
CAACAACTGGGACAGCGCATTCGAGGATTTCGACATGGCTGTCGAGGTCGCGCCCAAGGATTACCAGGTCCTCGTGATCCGCGCGTCTTATCTCTTGGCGAAGGACAAAGCGAAAGCCCGGGCCGACATGGACGCGGCCATCGCTGTTGCGGATCCTCATGCGGCTGAGGTGTTGACGCGCATGCGCAAGGAAATGGGACTGGAGCAATAATACCGGGATGACGCCGTTCCGGGACCATCCGCTCTTCCTGCTCTTGACGACCGGGTTGCTGCTGGGATTCTATTTTCCCCTGGGGCGGCTGTCGGCGGACGCCGGTATTGATCCGCTGCTCTGGGCCTTGCTGATCTCGCTGGGGCCGGGTTTGCTACTTGCAATTGTAAGCCTGGCTTCGGACCGTTCCATGTTGCAGGTGGGTCACTTGGGTTTTGCCCTTTTCTCCGGTTTGCTTGCCTACGTCGTGCCCAACGCCTTGACCTTTGGTGCCCTGCCGCATGTGGGCAGCGGATACATGTCTCTGATGTTTGCTTTCTCTCCCGTGGTGACGGCGGCTTTGTCGATGTTGCTGGGAGTCCGCCCGCCGAATGGTCGCCTTCTGGCGGGTGTGGGGCTTGGGTTTGCGGGAGCCGTTTTCATAGCGCTGTCCCGCTTCGGCTTGCCGGCGGATGCGAATGGCCAATGGCACTGGCTTGCATTCCTTGTGCCGCTGTCGCTGGGCATCGGCAATGTTTTCCGCACGGCTTTCTGGCCGAAGGGCATGGCACCTCTGCGAATGGCAGCGGTCACGAATCTGGTGGCCTCTTTGCCGCTCATCGTTCTGTTGACCGTGTGGGGCAGGGACGGCGCGGTGGCGACGGCGCTGCAGTCTCCGTTGCTTCTGCTTCTCCAGGTGGCGATCTCCGCAGCGATGTTCACCGTGTTCTTCCGTCTGCAATGGGTCGGCGGTCCGACCTACCTGAGCCAGATCGGCTACGTGGCGGCGGCTGTGGGCCTATTGTGTGGTGTCGTGTTTTTGCAGGAGGTCTATCCGCCACTCGTCTGGGCTGGCGCGGCGACCATTGCTGCCGGTGTGGTGGTTTCGAATTGGCCCAGCAGGCGCCGCAATTCAGGTTTCTGATCCGTCCACCTAAGTTTCCCACAGCACGTGGAGTGGCATGATGGATGCGATAGCACAGACGGCTTACTATTGTTGCGGCGTTCGGGCCCGTGATGCAGCGTCGGCCAAGCCCATTTGCGGCGACCAACTGGCTCAGCGCTTCATGACACCTGAGGCAGAGGTGGCCTTTGCCCACTTCACGACACTCGCACGGCCCAATTTGTCTAACGCCGTTCGGGCCCGCATCATCGATGACTTATTGAGGGAGAAAATCGCGGCCGATCCACGCCAGATTGTCTTTCTGCTAGGCGCAGGTTTCGACACCCGCGCCTATCGCCTGGGCGGTGGTGCCTGGGTCGAATTGGACCAGGCGGATCTTTTGGCGCGAAAGAATGAACTCTTGCCCCTTGCGGAATGCCCCACGCCGCTGATGCGGCTCAGTATCGACTTCGTCATCGAGTCGCTCGCCGAAAAGCTTCTTCCCTGGGCGGGGACGCGCGATGCTGTCGTGGTGTTGGAGGGAGTAAGCATGTACCTCACGCAGGCACAACAGAAGCAATTGTTCGCCACGCTTCGCGCTGAGCTTCCCGGACACACCTTGATCTGCGACCTGATGAACAGACGTTTCTGCGAGCGCATCGCAAAGCCTTTCCGGGACTTGCTGAAGCAACTCGGCACCGATTTCGCACCTCAGATCGACACGCCTGAACGGACGGTGATCGAAAAGGGCTACAATCTCGTCTCCCGTACTTCCATCGTGGGGCGGGCACGGGAACTGGGTGCATTCGCCATCCCGGGGTTTCTGCTGAACACCATCCTCCGCTCCTTGCGGGATGGCTTCGGCGTCTATGTTTTCAAGGCGTCCTAGTTTCACCTGCGTCCACCTGTTACCTTCTGGTTGCCTTGACGTAGAGGGTACCAAACGCTTTGACAAGCATAAAATTCCTATAAAAGGATTTATTCGGCTGGAGCGACGTCAATGGTGCAGGCCGCTTGCGCCATTTCCTGCTGGCACGGCCTGAAACGCTCTGCTATAGGCGCGCCGACCTAATCGCCCCTCGGCTTTCGGGCCGCTGGCATCTCGCGGGCGTGGTGAAATTGGCAGACACGCAGGATTTAGGTTCCTGTGGGGAAACCCGTGGGGGTTCAAGTCCCTCCGCCCGCACCAGACCCACTTGCCAGCAGCCGCACGACGAGGGGCTTGAACGAAAGATGAGACCCATGAACGTGACCGAGACCGCAAGCCAAGGCCTGAAGCGTGAATTCAAGGTGGTGGTGAACGCCGCTGAACTGGCCAAGCAGGCTGAAGCCCGCCTCTCCGAAATGGCGCCCAAGGCCCAGATCAAGGGCTTCCGCCCGGGCAAGGTGCCGGTTGCGCATCTCAAGCGCCTGTATGGCAAGTCGGTGATGGCCGAAGTCGTGCAGAAGGCGATTGACGACGGTGCACGTTCCGTCTTCGCCGACCGCAACCTCAAGCCTGCCTATCAGCCCGAAGTGAAGCTGCCGGAAGCCTCTGACGAGGTGGAGCAGATCATGGACGGCAAGAAGGATTTGTCTTTCGACGTTTCGGGTGAGGTGATCCCCGAATTCCAGATCAAGGACCACGCCGGTCTGGCTCTGACCAAGCATGTGGTTGCCGTCAGCGACGCACACCTCGATGAAGCCGTCAGCCGCCTCGCGTCCGGCTCCAAGTCCTGGGAAGCCAAGGCCGAGGGCGCCAAGTCTGAGAATGGCGACCGCGTGACGATCTCCTTCGTCGGCAAGATCGACGGCAAGCCGTTTGACGGAGGCGCAGGCGAGAACATTCCGCTGGAAATCGGTTCCAACCAGTTCATCCCCGGCTTCGAGGAACAGCTCACGGGCAAGAAGGCGGGCGACGACGTGCTCGTCAAGGTGACGTTCCCCGAGACCTACGGGGTTGCAGACCTTGCCGGCAAGGCCGCCGAGTTCGATACACGCATCGCTTCCATCGAAGCTCCGAAGGCTGCCGTTGTTGATGACGAGTTTGCCAAGCGCATGGGCTTCGAGTCCCTCACCGCGCTCCGCGACATGCTCAAGTCCGGCATTGAACGCGAGTTCGGCCGCATGACGGCGATGAAGCTGAAACGCGACGTGCTTGACGCGCTCGACAAGGAATACACCTTCGAACTGCCCGAGCGCCTGGTGGAGGCCGAATTCAACGGCATCTGGAATGCGCTGCAGAACGAGATGAAGCGCGCCAACAAGTCCTTTGCCGACGAAAACACGACGGAAGAGGAAGCGCGCAAGGAATACCGGACCATTGCCGAACGCCGCGTGCGCCTTGGCCTTGTGCTCGGGACACTGGGCGAAAAGGAACAGATCCAGGTGAACGAGCAGGAACTGCAGCAGGCGCTGATCGCCCGCGTGCGCCAGTTCCCCGGCCAGGAAAAGCAGGTCTATGACTACTACCGCAAGAATCCCTCGGCGCTGATCGAACTGCGCGGGCCGATCTTCGAGCAGAAGGTGGTGGACCTGATTGTGGGCAAGGCGACGGTGACCGACAAGGACACCAGCCGCGAAGACCTGCAGAAGATGGTCGAGGACGACATGGACGGCGAGGAATAAGCCCTCAGGGCCCATTCCCAGACATTTGGACCCTCTTCCGGCGACGGAGGAGGGTTTTTTATTGCCGCCTGCGGGGTGGATGGGCGGTTGCACAATTATTGGGCTATTTCCAACCGCCCGAATCGGGGGCATCATTCCGGGGTGGCCGCATGGCTACGGGGAAATGTGGGAACCGACCAAATGAAAATCAGTAATCCGTCACCCTCGTTATACAACGAGGATCTGGCGCCTGCGACCGAGAGGAAGTGGGGCGCGTTCAGTATCTTCAACGTATGGACGTCCGACGTTCATAGCCTGTGGGGTTATTACCTCGCGGCGAGCCTGTTCCTGCTGTGCGGGAATTTCATCAATTTCGTGCTGGCGATCGGACTGGGGTCGCTGGTGATCTATTTCCTGATGTCGCTCGTCGGGACAGCCGGGGTGCGCACGGGCGTGCCTTATCCGGTTCTGGCGCGCGCCTCCTTCGGCACGGTGGGTGCGAACCTGCCGGCGCTGGTGCGGGCGATCGTTGCCTGCTTCTGGTACGGGGCGCAGACCTCGGCGGCGTCGGGGGCGATCGTGGCGCTGCTGGTGCGCAATGAAGGCATGCTGGCCTTCCACCAGAACAATCACCTGCTCGGGCACTCCACGCTGGAGGTGATCTGCTACGTGATCGTATGGGCCTTGCAGCTGCTCATCATCCAGCGCGGCATGGAGACGGTGCGCAAGTTCCAGGATTGGGCGGGGCCTGCGGTGTGGATCATGATGCTGCTGCTGGCGGTCTATCTCGTGGTCAAGTCGGGCACCTTCTCGTTCGGCAGCGAAATTCCGCAGGATGTGCTGCTGAAGGCCACGGCCGATGCGGGCGTGCCGGGTGCGCCGGGTTCGATGGCCGCGCTGTTTGCGGTGGCGGCGACGTGGATCACCTACTTCGCGGCGCTCTACCTGAACTTCTGCGACTTCTCGCGCTATGCGACGAGCGAGGCGGAGCTGCGCAAGGGCAACCTGTGGGGCCTGCCGATCAACCTTCTGGCCTTTTGCCTTGTGGCGGGCGTGACGACGACGGCGGCCTACACGGTCTACAATGAAGTGCTGCTGCACCCCGACCAGATCTCGGCCAAGTTCGACTCGTGGTTCCTCGCGGCGCTGGCGGCGCTCACCTTCGCGGTGGCGACGCTCGGCATCAACGTCGTGGCGAACTTCGTGTCGCCCGCGTTCGACTTCGCCAACATCTATCCCAGCAAGATCAACTTCAAGCGCGGAGGTTATATTGCCGCTGCGATTGCGCTGATCCTCTACCCCTGGGCGCCGTGGCAAACGGGTGCGGCGCACTTCGTCAACTTCATCGGCTCCACCATGGGCCCGATCTTCGGCATCATGATGGTGGACTACTACCTCCTGCGGAAGGGCAGGCTCGATGTGGCGGCGCTGTACCAGGAGAACGGCGAGTTCCGCTTCCAGAGCGGCTGGCACCTGAAGGCGCTGGTGGCGCTCGCCGTGGGCGCGCTGTTCTCATCGGTGCTGCCGACCTTCACCACCATCCTGCCCGTGTGGTGGGGAACATACGGATGGTTCTTCGGTGTCGCCATCGGTGGCGGGGTCTATTACCTGCTGCGGATGGGATCGAAGTAAGCCCCAGACTCTCTCATGCGACAGCCGCCCTTCGGGGCGGCTGTTCTGTTGATGGGGAGACGTGGAGCCGCCCGGCATCACTTCGCCAGCGCCACCAGGGTGGCGGCGAGTTCCATGGTGTCC
>CALMLK010000071.1 GCA_937868035.1 uncultured Alphaproteobacteria bacterium | reverse complement strand
AGGCGGCGGTCAGGCCGGGGGAACGGCGGGGCGGGCGGTGCTGGGCGCGGCCGGCGCACCGCGCGTCACCGTGGTCAACGCAGCCGTGGATGGAGGAGTGCGGCCGGTGATCCTCATCTCGGCGTTGTCGCTGCACACCCGCTGCCTTCAGGCCGATGCGCGCGCCAGCCTGATGCTGCACGATGACTTTCCCGAGGGCGATCCACAGACGGCGATGCGCGTCACCCTCTCGGGCAGCTTCGTGAAGGTCCCTGAGGCCGAGAGGGGCGCTGCGGCAAAGGCGTTCCTGGCACGCCATCCCTATGCGGAGCTCTATGCGGGCTTCGGCGACTTCGCCTATTGGCGTCTGGACGCGGAGACAGCCCACATCGTCGCGGGCTTCGGCCGCGCCTATGACGTGCGCTTCAAGGATCTCGCCGCCGCCTGAACCAGAGCAGGATGAACCGTCAGCCCATCATCTCGGCGGGGGGTGTCTTGGCGCCGGTCATGAAGGCCACCGCGTCCGACATGGTGAAGTCCTTCGGATTGATGGTGCACAGCCGCCGCCCGAGACGGTGGATATGGATGCGGTCCGACACTTCGAACACATGCGGCATGTTGTGCGAGATGAGCACGATGGGAAGGCCGCGCTTCTTCACGTCGAGGATGAGTTCCAGCACGCGCCGCGATTCCTTGACGCCAAGCGCCGCCGTCGGTTCGTCCATGATCACGACCTTGGAACCGAAGGCCGCGGCCCGCGCCACGGCAACGCCCTGACGCTGTCCGCCCGAGAGTGTTTCCACCGCCTGCGAAATGTTCTGGATGGTCATCAGGCCAAGCTCGGACAATTTCTGCCGCGCGATCTTTTCCATGGCCTTGCGGTCGAGCATGCGCAGGAGCGATCCCAGGGCCCCGGGTTTGCGGATTTCCCGGCCGAGGAACATGTTGTCGCCGATCGAGAGGGCCGGCGACAGCGCGAGGTTCTGGTAGACCGTTTCGATGCCGGCATCGCGCGCCTTCATCGGATCGGAGAAGTGCACGGGCTTGCCTTCCAGCGTGATCTCGCCTTCATCCGGCGTGACCGCGCCGCACAGCGCCTTGATGAGGGTGGACTTGCCCGCGCCGTTGTCGCCGATCACCGCGAGGATCTCGCCGGGGTAGAGGTCGAAATCGGCATTGTCGAGGGCGGTGACGCGGCCATAGCGCTTCACCAGCTTGCGGGCCTTGAGAATGGGTTCCTTGCTCATGGTCATCTCTCCTTCAGCCCGAAACCTTGCGGATCCACTGGTCGACTGTCACGGCGCCGATGATGAGCGCACCGGTGAGCAGCACTTTCCATTGCGGATCGGCGTTCATCATGTTGAGGCCCATGCTCATCACGCCCACGATCACGGCGCCGAACAAGGTGCCGAGGATGGAGCCGCGTCCGCCGAAGAGCGAGATGCCGCCGATCACGGCAGCGGTGATGGCCTGCAGGTTGTAGTCGGTGACGACGGTGGAAGGCGAGATGGAGCCGTTGCGCCCGATCGACACCCAGGCCGCGATGGCCGCGATGATGCCGGCAAGCCCATAGGTCGAGAGCAGCACGCGGTCGACGCGGATACCGGACAGCTGCGCGGCATCGGGATCATCACCCACCGCATAGAGATGCCGGCCCCAGGCCGTGTAGTTCAGCACGTACCAGAGCACGAAATAGATCGCGATCATCAGCAGCACGCCGAGGGTGATGGCCGCCGAGCCGATCTTGAAGCTGGTGCCGAAGAAATGCAGCCACGAGGTCGCGGCCGTCACGTCGGCTTCGCGCAAGGTCTCGTTGGCGGAATAGATGAGGCACGCCGCCATGATGATGTTCCACGTGCCGAGCGTCACGATGAACGGCGGCAGCTTCACGCGGCTGACGAGGAAGCCATTGGCGACACCGCACAGGCCGGCAAGCGCAAAGCCGAGCAGCAGGGCGATGGGGCCGGGGAGACCATAGGCGATGACGCCGTTGCCCATCAGCACGAAGCTGAACACCATGATGACGCCGATCGACAGGTCGATGCCGGCGGTGAGGATGACGAGCGTCTGCGCGGCGGCGAGGATGCCGACCACAGCCACCTGCTGGAGGATGAGCGTGAGCGTGAAGGCGGAGAAGAATTTTCCGCCGATGGCGACGCCGAAGAACACGATGAGGCCGATCAGGACGATCAGCGGGACGGCGGCAGGGCTGCCATGGAGGAAGTGCTGCATGCGGCGAAGGCCGCCGGCGTGTTCATCAAAAGAGGCGACGCTCGTGTCGCTCTTGTCCAGAACCTTCTCGAACTCCTGCGCCTGACTCATCAGCACAGCCCTCCCTTCCCTTGTGTGTTGGGGTGCATTCGCACTCCCGATAGTGGAAGGGCGGCTCGTGAGCCGCCCCTCTCTCAGATCAGATCATTGAACGAAATGCAGCGGGGATCAACCCCAGCACTTCGCCGTGCCTTCCTTGGTGTCGATGGACTTGACGCCATTGGCCGGCTTGTCGGTCACGAGGTTCACGCCCGTGTCGAAGAAGCTCTTGCCTTCCGTGGGCTTGGGCTTCTCGCCCGTGTCAGCCCACTTCTTGATCGCTTCCACGCCATAGGCCGCCATCATCAGCGGATACTGCTGCGAGGTGGCGCCGATCACACCTTCCGCAACCGACTTGACGCCGGGGCAGCCGCCGTCAACCGAGACGATCAGCACGTCCTTTTCCTTGCCCACGGCCTTGAGCGCCTGATAGGCGCCCACAGCTGCCGGCTCGTTGATCGTGTGGATCACGTTGATGTTGGGGTTCTTCTGGAGAAGGTTTTCCATGGCCTTGCGGCCGCCTTCTTCGTTGCCGTTGGTGACGTCATGGCCGGCGATGCGGGCATCGTCTTCGTCACCGATCTTGTTGGCATCCTTGGTGTCGATGCCGAAGCCCATCATGAAGCCCTGGTCGCGGAGAACGTCGACCGTCGGCTGCGACGGCGTGAGGTCGAGGAAGCCGATGACCGCATCCTTGGCCTTGTCGCCGAGCGTGGCGGCAGCCCAGGCGCCGATCAGCTTGCCGGCTTCCAGGTTGTCGGTGGCGAAGGTCGCGTCAGCAGCGTCTGCCGGATCAAGCGGCGTGTCGAGGGCGATGACCACGAGGCCGGCGGCCTGGGCCTTCTTCACCGAGTCCACGATGGCCTTGGTGTCGGAGGCGGCAATGAGGATGCCCTTGGCGCCGTCGGCGATGCAGGATTCGATGGCAGCCACCTGGCTGTCATGATCGCCGTCAACCTTGCCGGCATAGGTCTTGAGATCGACGCCCAGTTCGGCGGCCTTGGCAAGCGCGCCTTCCTTCATCTTCACGAAGAAGGGGTTGGTGTCCGTCTTGGTGATCAGGCAGGCGCCGACGCCGGCGGCCTGTGCCGACGAAGCCATGGCCAGAAGGCCGGCGCTCAGCAGTGCAGTCTTGAGAAATGATTTCACGTTCAATACCTCCCATGATGACCCGCAGGCGTGCGGGCGAACGTCGTGATTTTGCGCAAAGCCAGCGTGCCGGACCCGTTTTCGAAATCCAGCCTGGACTTGCACGGCATCAATCATGGAATCGAAATCCGCAGACTGTCAATAAGTAAATCAGAGTGATTTATTTATTGACTTTGCAAACGGCACGGCAAAGTCTGCGCCCTTCGCATGAATTCACTCAATAAGGCAGGGACGGGACATGGCATTGCCGGCCGACATCGCGAAGGTTGAACTTTCCCGCCTCCGGGCGGAGGAGGCCGAAGGCGTTGCCGATGCCGGACGGGCGGGGCGCGGCACCACCCAGACCGGTGTGCGCATCTACCACGAACGTTTGGCCCTCTCCCTCATTCGCACCCATGGCAGCCTGTCGAAGGCCGAGATCGCGCGCCTCACGGGCCTCTCCGCACAAACCGTTTCCGTGATCGTGCGCGGCCTCGAACGCGACAATCTCGTGCTCAAGGGAGCCTCCGTGAAAGGCCGCGTGGGCCAGCCCTCGCAGCCATATTCGCTCAATCCCGACGGTGCCTTTTCGCTCGGACTCAAGGTGGGCCGCCGCTCCGGCGACCTGGTGCTCATCGACCTCGCGGGCCGCAAGCGCCACGAGGTGCACATGCCCTATCACTTCCCGACACCGGAAGACTTCCTGGGATTCGCCCGCAAGGGATTGAAGGAGATCGCGGCCAAGCTGGGCCGTGAGCAGATGCGCCGCGTGGCGGGACTGGGCATCGCCGCCCCTTTCGAATTGTGGAAGTGGGAAGAGGAAATCGGCGCGCCCCATGACGTGATGGAAGCCTGGAAGGACTTCAATCTCACCGCCGAGATCATGAAGCTCTGCGACTGGCCGGTCATCTCCTGCAACGATGCGACGGCGGCCTGCGCGGCGGAACTGCTGCACGGCACCGGCCGCAGGTATCGCGACTTCGCCTATCTCTATGTCGGCTATTTCGCCGGTGGCGGACTGGTGTTGAACGGACAGCTCTATCAGGGCCCCACCGGCAATGCCGCGGCCTTCGGATCACTGCCCGTGCCCCGGCCCGGCGGCGGCAGCGAGCAGCTCATCCACTTCGCCTCGCTTTATGTGCTGGAACGCGCTCTCCATGCGGCGGGAAAATCGCCGGCACTCATGTGGCGCCGTGGCGAAGACTGGTCCGAGGCCGAACCGGAGATGACCGCCTGGATCTCTCACGCCGCGAAGGGCCTCGCCTCCGCCGTGGCCAGCATTGCGAGCGTCGTCGATTGCCCCGCCATCATCATCGACGGAGCCGTACCGCCTGCCGTGCGCCAGCGGCTGGTGGAGGCAACGCGCGCCGAGGCCCAGCTCGTCAACAAGGACGGCATCACGCCCTTTGCCATCGAGGAGGGCGCCATCGGCATTGATGCCCGTGCCATGGGCGCTGCCAGCCTGCCGCTTTTCGCGAATTTCATGGCCGACCGTGACGTGCTCTTCAAGGACGCGGCCTGAATCGATCCGCGGCACGCGCACGCCGCCCTTGCAGCCCGCCCCGCCATCGGCTTAACGCCTGCGGGCATGATCCTCCTCGCCATCGATACGGCTCTCGCCTCCTGCTCCGCGGCTCTCTACAGCCCGGCGGAAGACCGTATCCTGGCGGCTGAGCAACAGGCGATGGACAAGGGCCACGCCGAGGCAATCGCCCCCATGGTCCAGCGCGTGCTGGCGGCGGCGGGAGTGTCACCGCGCGATGTGACGCGCATCGCCGTCACGACAGGACCCGGCACCTTCACGGGATTGCGCATCGGCCTCTCGCTTGCGCATGGCATGGCGACAGCCCTTCATTGCCCCGCCGTGGGGATCGACACCCTGACCGCAACGGCGGCGCCGCTGCTGGCGGCGGAGCCTGATCTCCTGGTGGTGCACAAGGCGGGCGCCACCGGACAATTCTATGCCGCCCGGCTCGTCAACGGCGTCACGGGCCAGCTGCTGTTCGATGGCCCGGATGCCGTTCTGGCCCTGGCGGAGAATGGCACGCCCGCCGTGATCGGCACAGGCGCAAATGACATTGTAGCCTTGGCGCGAACGCCGCTCAGGCGCCTGACGGGCTTTGACCTTCCGGTCGCGTCCGGCTTTGCCCGTCTTGCCGCAACATGTCCCGCAACGGATGCACTTCCACAGCCGCTCTATCTCCGGGAACCGGACGCCAAGCCACAGCCGGCCTTTGCTGCGGAGACAATCCGCCTCGCCACGCTGGACGACATTCCCGCACTGGCGCGCCTTCACCGCATGTGCTTCGAGGCCGGCTGGAGCGACGGGAGCCTTGGCGAAACACTCTCCAGTCCCGGCGTCACGGCAGTGCTGGCGGAACGCGATGGCGCACCGCGCGCCTTCCTGGTGTTACGCAGTGTTGCAGGCGAAGCGGAAATCCTGACGCTCTGCACCGCCCCCCATTGGCGCCGCCGCGCCCTCGCCGGAAAGCTGCTGGAGGCTGCGCTGGAGATGCTCCGTGCACAGAATGTTCTGGCCTGGCATCTGGAGGTCGCCGCCGACAATGGCGCGGCCATCGCCCTCTACGGCAGCCACGGCTTTCGCGAAACGGGACGGCGCAAGGGCTACTATGCCCGCCGCGACGCCGCGCCCTGCGATGCCATCCTGATGACGCGGACACCATGAGCGGCGATGCGCTGCGTCATATCCGGCCGGCCTTGCTGCTGTTCGGCTTCGCGGCCTTCACGCTTCCCCTGATGCCGGTGCAGCAACTGCTGCTCTGGGCCTGGCCCGCCGCCGCCGCCCGCTTTCCCCACTGGTATCACCGCACCGTGGCCCGCCTCCTGGGCATCAGGATCGTCATCTCCGGGCAGAGGCCCGCAGGCGGTCCGGCATTCATCGTTGCCAACCATGTTTCCTGGCTCGACATCATCGTGCTCTCGGCGGCGGCCCCGGTGAGTTTCGTCGCCAAGAAGGAGGTGGCGAAATGGCCCTTCTTCGGCACGCTGTCGCGGCTGCAACGCACCGTCTACATCGACCGCGAACGCCGCCACTCCACCGGCAAGGAGCGCGACGAGATCAGCGAGCGCCTGAAGGAAGGCGGCATGATCGTGCTTTTCCCTGAGGGGACATCGCACACGGGACGCGAGATATTGCCGTTCCGCTCCTCCTATTTCGCCGCCGTTCATGATCCCGAGATTCCCGTGATCCCCGTGACGCTGGCCTACACCGCGCGCTGGGGGCTTCCCCTGTTGCAGCGCGAGGTGCCCCGCTACGCCTGGTATGGCGACATGGACCTGCCGCCGCATCTGTGGAACGCTGTCGCCGAAGGGCCGCTCACGGTGGAGGTCATATTCCATGAGCCCGAAACCATGGCCCATGCCAGGGACAGGAAACGCCTCGCCGCTCATGCCGAGCGCACCATCCGTCACGGTCTGGTGGACGCGCTTCACGGGCCGGTCAAAAACGGCTAATTCCCGCCCATGAACGATATGCCCCAGGCCCCCGGCGCGGCCCCACCCGTGACGGCTGAAAAGAAGGTCTTCATCCGCACCTATGGCTGCCAGATGAACGTCTACGACTCGACCCGCATGGAAGCGATCCTGACGGGCGAGGGCTACGTGGCTGCAACAGCACCGGAGGAAGCGGATCTCGTCATCCTCAACACCTGCCACATCCGCGAGAAGGCGGCGGAAAA
>CALMLK010000070.1 GCA_937868035.1 uncultured Alphaproteobacteria bacterium | reverse complement strand
CCGCTTCCACCCGGTGCAGCGCCAGGGTGGAGAAGCAATGGGGCAAGAGCAGCGTGAGGGCGCGGCTCATGTAGCCGGACCGGGCGTAGGGCTGGCCGACCCAGTATCCGAGCGTCGCCGTGTGGGCGACGCCGCGGCGCACGTTGGAGAGCGTTGCCGCCCCCACCAGGTTGCCGCCGGAGAAGATGAAATAGGGATAGCAGAGGTCTTCGTTGCGCAATTGCCGGTAGCGGCGGATGCGGATGCGGAAGGCTGCGGGGGACAGTTCATCCGACGGCCACACAGGCTCCCACGGCTCCAGGAATTCGCGGCTGCGGGCGCGAAGACCGGACCATGCCTCGAAATCATCCGGGACCGGAAAGCGCAGGCTGACGCCCTGCCCGGACAGCGTCGCAATATCTGAGGTGCGGCGGAAACTGTCGAGCAAACCCATGGGGAACTTGCCCTCAGCCCTTCTTGAAACGGGCGGCGATCTTGTTGTGGCTTTCCAGCGCGGACAATTGTCCCACCGCACTCAGTGACGGCGGCTTGCCGGAGAAAATGCTGTGGGCGAGTCCCTTCACGTCTTCCGGCGTGACGGCGCTGATCCGTTCCACCAGCGTCGACATTTCAGGCACGCTTCCGAAGGCGAGATACTGGCGGGCGACCTGATCGGCGCGCGACGAGGCGCTTTCGAGATTCATCACGAGGCTCGCCTTGAGCTGGGCCTTGGCACGGTCCACTTCCTTTGCCGTCACTTCCTCGCCCATGGACATCATCACCTTCGAGGTGACTTCGATGAGGTCGGAGGTGTGTTCCGGCGAGGTTGCGGCATAGACGCCAAGCTGGCCCACGTCTTCGTAGGACGTGCCATAGGAGAAGACGCTGTAGCAGAGACCGCGCTTCTCGCGCACCTCCTGGAACAGGCGGGAGGACATGCCCCCGCCGAGGATCGCCGACAGGACCTGCATCTGGTAGATGCGCGGGTCGCGATAGTTGGGCGCGCTGAAGTTGAGGACGATGTGCGTCTGGTCCAGTGGCTTCTGTTCGGTTGCGGCACCAGCGGAGAACACGGGCGAGTGGCGCTGCGGCCCGTGGCCTTGACCGAGGTGGCCAAAGTGCTTCGCGGTTTCGCGGGCGAAAGCCTTGTGATCAATGTTGCCTGCGGCGCAGACCACAATGCGCGAGGCCCAGTAGTTGCGGTCGCGCCAGGCTTTCATCTGGTCGCGGGTCATGGTCTCGATAAGGCTCGCCGGGCCGAGGATGGAACGGCCCAGGGGATGGTCGCCGTAGCAGGCGGATTGGGCGAGATCGAAGACGAGGTCGTCGGGCTGGTCCTTGGCGGCGGCGATCTCCTGCAGGATGACGTCGCGCTCGCGTTCCAGCTCGTTTTCATCGAGCGTTGAATTGAGGAAGATGTCGGAGAGGATGTCGAGTGCGAGCTGCCAGTCGTTCTTCAGCACGCGGGCGTAATAGGTGGTGGTTTCCATGCCGGTGGCGGCGTTGATTTCACCGCCGGCACTCTCGATTTCTTCCGCGATGCCCTGCGCCGTGCGGCGCTTCGTGCCTTTGAAGGCCATATGTTCGAGGAAATGGGCAATGCCGTTTTCTTCCGGCAACTCGTCGCGGGCTCCGGCCTTCACCCAGATGCCAAGCGCCACCGTTTCCAGGTGTGGCATGGTGTGAGTCACCACATGCAGGCCGTTTTCCAGCCGCGACACTTCAACAGACATAGACCCTCCCCTCACAGCGGGGCGCGGGCCTTGATGTGGTCCTTCACCGCTTCCACGCTGTTGGGAAGCACTGTGAAACTTTCTTGCGCTGTCATCAAGTGTTCAAATCGTTGGGGTAAACCGGGCCTTAGCCCGACGGCCGCCTGCACAGCGTCAGGGAACTTGGCGGGGTGGGCGGTGGCCAGCGACACCATGGGAGCCGCGCCCTGGTTTTGGCGCGCCACGGCGACGGCAACGGCCGTGTGCGGGTCCAGCACCTCACCCGTCTCTTCCAGAATGGTGCGCATCATGGCGGCTGTTTCGGCCTCGCCGCTTGCGCCGGAATCGAATTCGTCGCGGATCGATTGCAGCGCATCCGAGGCCAGGCTGAAAGCCCCGGACTGCTTGAGGCCGTCCATGGCGCGGAGCACCGCCTGCGCGTCCCGGTTGTTGGCGAGATAGACAAGGCGCTCGAAATTGCTGGAGACCTGAATGTCCATGGAGGGACTCATGGTCGCGTGCACGCCCTTCACCTCGTAGCGCCCGGACTTCACGGTGCGGTCGAGGATGTCGTTGGCGTTGGTGGCGATCACCAGGCGGTCGATCGGCAGTCCCATGCGCTTGGCCATCAGCCCTGCGAAGACATTGCCGAAATTGCCCGTGGGCACGGTGAAGGAGATGGCGCGATCGGGGGCGCCAAGGGCGAGGCCTGCATAGATGTAGTAGGAAATCTGGGCCATGACGCGGACCCAGTTGATGGAGTTGACACCGGCGAGGCGGATGCCGTCGCGGAAGGCATGGTCGTTGAAAAGCGCCTTCACGATGGACTGGCAGTCGTCGAAGGTGCCTTCGAGCGCGATGTTGTGGACATGCGGCGCATGGACAGTCGTCATCTGGCGGCGCTGCACGTCGGAGACGCGGCCGTGCGGATGCAGAATGTAGATCGAGGCGTTGCGGCTGTGGCGGAAGGCTTCGATGGCCGCACCACCGGTATCGCCCGATGTTGCGCCGACAATGGTGGCGCGGGTGCCGGAGCGTTCCAGCGACCAATCCATCAGGCGGGCCAGCAACTGCATGGCCACGTCCTTGAAGGCGATGGTGGGGCCGTGAAACAGTTCCAGCAGGAAGTGGTTGGAGTCGAGCTGTTTCAGCGGCGTCACCGCCTTGTGGGCGAAGGTCGCATAAGCCTCGTCGACCATACGGCGGAGTTCGCGCTCGGGAATGGCGCCATCGGCAAAGCGGCTCGCCACGGCGAAGGCCACATCGGCGAAGGGCTTGCCGCGCAGTTCCTTCAGTTCAACGACGGAGAGGACCGGCACCTGATCCGGCACATACAGCCCCCCATCCCGGGCCAAGCCGGAAATCATGGCATCCTCAAAGGCGAGGACGGGAGCGGAACCACGGGTGGAGACGTATTTCAATTTCAAACTCCCAAAATTCCGTCATTCCAGCCAAGTGGAGCGATTGCGTGCAATCGCGCAACGCGTGCTGGAACCCAGCTTTGCCTACGGCTGGAACGGCCGATAACAGATGTTGTCATGGAGGTCCGCCCAGTCTGGATTGAGGGTTTCGACGAGTTCAATTTTCCAGTCCCGTTTCCAGGCCTTCAACCGGGTTTCCCGTTGAATGGCGGTGGTCATGTCTGAATGGTGCTCATACCAGACAAGCCGGTCCAGTCCATACTTTGCCGTAAAGCCGCCGAACGCCTTTGCCTGGTGATTGAGTACACGCGTCCACAAATCGCTGGTTACACCGATGTAGATTGTCCCGCGGTAGCGATTGGCCATCATATAGACGGCCGGAGATTTTTCGACCGTCATCCTTTGCTTGTCCGGCAGAAGCTGGTTTCCAGCGCGCGTTGCGCGATTGTCAGACAATCGCTCCACTTGGCTGGAATGACGGTCATACCGGGGTTTTGCCCCCTTGCTTCAAAAACACGCCCGTCACAACAAGCAGCGCCGCAGCAAGGCCGAACCAGGTGATGGCGTAGCC
>CALMLK010000069.1 GCA_937868035.1 uncultured Alphaproteobacteria bacterium | reverse complement strand
GAGAGATGGCTGACGGTTCTGACACGCGCCTGCGCGTTGATTGGGTGGATTTCGCCAAAGGCATCTGCATTGTCCTCGTGGTGCTGATGCATTCGACGCTCGGCGTCGAGAAGGCCATGGGCGAGGAGGGGGCACTCAACATCTTCATCCACTGGGCCCAGCCCTTCCGCATGCCGGACTTCTTCCTGATCTCCGGCCTCTTCCTGGCACGCCGGATCGATGCACCCTGGCGCGGCTTCCTCGACAAGAAGGTCGTGCACTTCCTCTATTTCTATTTTCTCTGGATGACGCTCCAGCTTCTCTTCAAGGGACCCGGCATCATCGAGGCGCGGGGGCCAGCGGGACTTGCGTCGGAATTTGCCCTGGCCTTCCTCGAACCTTTCGGCACGCTGTGGTTCATCTATCTGCTGCCGGTCTTCTTCCTGGTGACACGCCTGCTGCGTCCTGTGCCGCCGCTGCTGGTCTTTGCTGTGGCCGCCGCCCTCGAGATCGCACCCATCCACACGGGATGGATCATGATCGACGAGTTTGCCGCGCGCTTCGTCTATTTCTATGCGGGCTACTGGCTGGCCGCGCATGTCTTCCGCTTTGCCACCGCCATGGCGTCGCTGTCGACACCGGCCCTTCTCTCCGCGCTCTTTGTCTGGGGCTATGCCCACACGCTGGCCTTCCAGCAGGGTTACGTGAGCGGTGCGGGATGGGGCATCGTCGCGGGCTTCATCGGGGTCGGCGCCGTCATCTCGGCGGGCGTGCTGTTGGCCCGCTTCCGCGCCGGCCACGTGCTCCGCTACCTGGGCGAGAATTCGATCGTGGTCTATCTCTCCTTCTTCCTGTTCATGGCCACAAGCCGCACGCTGGCCCTGAGGTTCTTTCCCCATTGGGGACCGGATGCCATCTCGCTCGCCAGCACCGCGGCAGGCGTGATCGGCCCCGTGGTGCTGTTCCATCTCACCGGCAACACCAGCTTGCGCTTCCTGTTCCGCAGGCCCCGCTGGGCGCGGCTTGCTGACAGTCCCAAGCTGGAAACGGCGGGCAAGGTCTGGCACAGTGCGGGGCATGAACAACACGTCAAGCACACTGGCGCAGGGCCTTAAGCCCGGCGACCACCTCTATCTGATCGATGGATCAGGCTACATCTTCCGCGCCTATCATGCCCTTCCGCCGCTGACCCGCAAGAGCGACGGCCTGCCCGTGGGGGCGGTGCAGGGTTTCTGCAACATGCTGTGGAAGCTGCTCAAGGAAACCAACAACGGCCACAAGCCCACCCATCTCGCGGTGATCTTCGACAAGTCGTCGAAGACATTCCGGAACGACATCTATTCCGAATACAAGGCCCACCGGCCCGAGCCGCCGGCCGACCTGCGGCCGCAGTTCTCGCTCATCAAGCAGGCAACGCGCGCCTTCAATGTGCCTGCGGTGGAGCAGGACAATTACGAGGCCGACGACCTCATCGCCACCTATGCCCGCCAGGCGGCGGAGGCCGGCGCCACCTGCCGCATCGTCTCGTCGGACAAGGACCTGATGCAGCTGGTGAAACCCGGCATCTCGTTGTTCGACACCATGAAGGACAAGGAGATCGGCGAAGCGCAGGTGCTGGAGAAATTCGGCGTGACCCCCGACAAGGTGGTGGACGTGCAGGCTCTTGCCGGTGACAGCGTGGACAATGTGCCGGGCGTGCCGGGGATCGGCCTCAAGACCGGTGCGGAACTCATCAACACCTATGGTTCGCTGGAAGCGTTGCTGGAACGTGCCGCCGAGATCAAGCAGAACAAGCGCCGCGAGAACCTCATTCAGTACGCTGAACAGGCAAGGCTCTCCAAACGCCTGGTGATGCTGGACGATCGCGTGCCGGTGGAGGAGCAGGTGGGCGGCTTCGCAGTCGATGTGCCAAAGGCCTCGCAGCTCATCGGCTTCTTGAAGACGCTGGAGTTTTCCACCTTCACGCGCAAGGTCGCGGGCGAACTGCAGGCCGACATGGCGGCCATCGAGCCCGTTGCCGTGGAGATCAATTTCTGGCCGCCGGAAGGTGGCCTGCCTGCGCCGCCCGTGCCCGTGGCAAAGCCGGCGCCTTCAACGGAGACACCGCTGCTGGCGCCGTCTTCACTGCCGCAAAAGCCGGCGGATACCCTGGCCGAAGATGACCTCGAACTTTATCTCCGCGCCATTCCCGTCGATCACGCCGGATATGAAACGGTGACGACGGCGGAGGCCTTGCGGGCCTGGGTTGCCGCCGCCGATGCGCAGGGCTTCGTTTCCTTCGACAGCGAGACGGATTCACTCGATGCCATGCGCGCCGGCATCGCCGGGCTGTCGCTGGCGCTGGCGCCGGGCAAGGCCTGCTATGTGCCGCTCAACCACAAGAGCCTGGGCGAAGGCCTGTTCGGCGGCGAACGCCTGGCCGGGCAACTGGGCGAGGAAGAAGCGCTCGCCATCGTGAAGCCCATGCTGGAAGCGCCGCACATTCTCAAGATCGGGCAGAACCTCAAGTTCGACATGCTGGTGCTGAAGCAGCGCGGCATCTCGATTGCACCCTTCGACGACACGATGCTCATGTCCTATGCCTTCGAGTCGGGTGACGTGGGGCATGGCATGGATGAACTGTCGGACCGCCATCTCGGCCACAAGCCCATCACCTACAAGTCGGTGACGGGCTCAGGCCGCAGCGCCGTCACCTTCGACCGGGTGCCCATCGACCGCGCCTGCCACTATGCCGCCGAGGATGCCGACATCACGCTCCGCCTGTGGATGCTGTTCCGGCAGAAGCTGCTGCGGTCCCACAAGATGACGGTGTACGAAACGCTGGAACGCCCGCTCGTGCCGGTGCTGCTCGCCATGGAGAATGAAGGCGTGGTGGTGGACCGCAATGTGCTGCAACGGCTTTCCTCCGAATTTGCAGCAAGTCAGGGCCGCATCGAGACCGACATTCAGGCGCTGGCCGGAGGGGCGTTCAACATCGGCTCGCCCAAGCAATTGGGCGACATCCTGTTCGGCCGCATGGGCCTGACCGGCGGCCGCAAGACGGCGACGGGCGCATGGAGCACCGACAGCGATGTACTGGAAGATCTCGCCGCGCAGGGCGTTGAACTGGCACGCCGGGTCCTCGACTGGCGGCAGTTGTCGAAGCTCCGCTCCACCTACACGGAAGCGCTGCCCAACTTCATCAATCCGCGCACCAATCGCGTACACACCTGCTATGCCATGGCGTCGACATCGACGGGGCGGTTGTCCTCGTCGGACCCGAACCTGCAGAACATTCCCGTTCGCACCGACGAGGGCCGCCGCATTCGCACCGCCTTCGTGGCCAAGCTCGGCCACCGCCTCGTGAGCGCCGATTATTCGCAGATCGAGTTGCGCGTGCTCGCCCATGTGGCCGACATTCCGCAACTGAAGAAGGCCTTCGCCGATGGCCTCGACATTCACGCCATGACGGCGAGCGAGATGTTCAACGTGCCCCTTGCCGGCATGGACCCGGCGGTGCGCCGCCGCGCCAAGGCCATCAACTTCGGCATCATCTATGGCATCTCGGCCTTCGGCCTTGCCAACCAGCTTGGCATCAGCCGCGAGGAGGCGGGCGACTACATCCGCACCTACTTCAAGCGCTTCCCCGGAATCCGCGCCTACATGGACGCCACCAAGCAGGCCGCCCATGACCAGGGCTATGTGGAAACGGTTTTCGGCCGGCGCATGCATTTCCCGCGCATCAAGTCGCCCAACGCGTCCGAGCGGGCCTTCCTCGAACGCGCCTCCATCAACGCGCCCATCCAGGGGTCCGCTGCCGACATCATCCGCCGCGCCATGATCCGCATGATGCCGGCGCTGACCCAGGCGGGCCTCAAGGCGCGCATGCTGCTGCAGGTCCATGACGAGCTGATTTTCGAGGTTCCCTCGACGGAGGTGGATGCCACGCTGCCGCTGGTGCGCCAGGTGATGGAGGGCGCGGCGGAGCCCGCCGTGAAGCTCTCCGTTCCCCTGCAGGTGGATGCCCGCGCCGCTTCAAACTGGGATGAGGCACATTGATGAGATAACGCCAGAATTTGATGTTCGATAACATTAACCGATGATGTAATTGCATCTTTACATCAATCATTTTTTCCCGCAGAAAGGCGTCTCACGTCACCGGGAGAAGATGCCATGAACGCCTTGAACGAGCCCGTCATCCGCGCCGAACTGGCCAAGATCGGCGTCAGCAACATCCGCCGCGCCTACGGCAACTGG
>CALMLK010000068.1 GCA_937868035.1 uncultured Alphaproteobacteria bacterium | reverse complement strand
CTTCACGATCTTGGCCTTGGGGCCAAGCGAGGCGGCGATTTCCTCAATCGACGGGCCGATCATCTTGCAGGGGCCGCACCACTCCGCCCAGAAATCCACCACCACGGGCGTATCGGACTTGAGAACATCCGCATCGAAGGATGCGTCGGTGACTTTATGGGTGGCCATGGAAGGGAACTCCGGTTGAAGGTGATGCGACAGAGGTAGTGATGACGGTGCGCCGGGTCAAGCCGCGCCGCTGGCGTGCTCCTGGCGCAGCTCCGCGAGGGCCCGGGCAAGTGCCGATTCTGCCAGCGTTTCCAGCCGCATGTCCTGCGTCCAGAGCAGGGCAGCCTTGACCGGCCGTCCCGGAAAGGCCGCCGCCAGCACGGCGGCATACTGCGCCATCTGCCGGATATGCGACTCACGCTGCAAGTCACCCGGGCGTCCTGTCTTGAAGTCGAGGAGCCACAGCGCATCGTTCTGGATCCGCAGGCGGTCGAGGCGGCCCTGCACCGGCGGGAGACCCTCCAGCCGTCCGGCGATGGCGGCCTCGCTGCGGGCATCGCCAGCGAAATAGCCGGCCGTGTCGGCGCGGCTGAGAAGGCCGTGCAAGGGTTCCGCCAGGGCAGCATCCAGCGACTGCCGTGCCAGCCGCGCCGACACCGCCGCAAGGCTGTCGCCGCTTTGCATCTGGTCCAGCACGCGATGAAGCGCCACGCCCCGTTGCGCCGCCGTGCGATCGAACACAGTGCCGCCCCGTGCCGCCACGCGCGTGACGGACTCCCACGCCGGCTGGCGGCTGTCGGTGGGCGCAGGCGCCAGCGCCCAGGCCGGGAGCGGCAGACGCACGCTTGATGATCTGTCCGCTCCACCCTCCGCCGCCACCGGCTCATCACCGATGCGCACGAGATCACCAGCGGGATGAAGCCCCGCGATTCTGCGCTGCTTCGGCTCTTCCGGCTTGTTGTCCAAGCCTGCCTTCACGAGGGAATACCAGCAGTCATCATCCGGCTTGTTCTGCCCTTGCGCGCCGCCGATGTAGAGTTCGTCCCGCGCCCGCGTCATGGCGACATAGAGGAGGCGTTTGCGTTCGTCCTTGGTCTTGTCGCCCTCCACATCCTTCCACTGGCTGACGGCGGCGGGCTTGATGACCGTGCTCATGTCGAAGAACGGAATGAACCCCGCCGCGTTGCCGGGGAGCGGCACGGCGAGAAGGTTTGGCCCGCCGCGCGCGCCCGGCACGTCGGCGGCATCGGGCAGGATGACGATATTGGCCTCCAGCCCCTTTGCGCCGTGCACGGTCATGATGCGGACTTCGCCCGCGGGCCCCTCCAGTTCGCGCTTCACGTCTTCGTCGCGCGCCCGGAACCAGTGCAGGAAGGCCGCAAGCGAGGTGCCGCTGTCACGCTCGAAGGCGAGCGCGGTGTCGAGCAGCATGTCCGTTGCGTCCTGTGCCTCAACGCCGAGACGGGCCACGATGCGCTGGCGCGCACCTGACAGCACATGGGCGATGAAGGCATGGGGTGATGCCGTTGCGGCGTGGGTCAGGCAGCCCTCGAGGAAGGCAACGGTTTCGCCATGCCGTCCGCTCGCCGTGAGTGCCTGCCAGAGGGTGCCCTTGCGGCCGGGCGCAAGAACGGTGAGGTCGTCGTCCGTGAGGGTCACGGGAACAAGCGGGCTCTTCAGCACTGAAGCGAGCGACAGGTCGTCTTCCGTGAGCAAACTGAACTGGATCAGCGCCATCACATCCATGACGGCGAGGTTCGCCTGCAGCTTCAGCCGGTCGGCCCCCGCGACGGGAATGCCCTGCCGCCGCAGTTCCGCCAGAAGCGCCTCGAACAACACACCGCGTCTTTGCAGCAGGATGAGGATGTCTCCGGCTTCGACGGCGCGGTTCTGGGAGACGAGCAGGCGCTTGCCCAGCCACTCCCTGATCCGTGCCGCAATATACCGTGCCAGTTGCTGGCGGGGTGATTCTGCTCCGGCCCGGTCCACTGGCGCCTGCCACGGCGCATGCGGTGGGGCATCGGGGGGTTGGAACAGCGGCCAGAGTTCGAAGATGCCATTGCCTTCATCGCTGCGGTTGGCGGAATGGCCGCCGTCGCGCCCGTCCTGGCGGAGGCCCTTCGTCGCCGGGGCACCTGCGGCAAAGACAGTGTCCACCACCTTCAGCACGGCAGGGAGCGTGCGATAGGACACCGTCAGATTGATTTCCCGCAGCGGAGAACCGCTGCCTGCTGTCTTGCTGCGGAAATGGTCACGCGCCTGTGCAAAGGCGACCGTATCCGCCCCCTGGAAACTGTAGATCGACTGCTTGATGTCGCCCACCACGAAGAGCGTGCGGACGCCGCTGGTCTGCCCATGACCGGCAAAGAATTCATCCGCGAGCGCCGTGATGATGTGCCATTGCGCCGGGCTCGTGTCCTGCGCTTCGTCCACAAGGATGTGCGCCAGCTTGCCATCCAGCTTTTTCAGCACCCATTGCGCCGAAGGCGAATTGTGCACGAGGGCCCGCGTGCGCATGATGAGATCATCGAAGTCGTAGAGGCCGCGCTGCTGCTTCAGGGCGCGGAACTTGCCGTCGATGCGGCGCATGAGACGGAGCAGGGCCGCCGTGGCATCAACCTTGCGCGACAGCGTGTGCAGCGTGAGCAGCGTGACGAGCTCCTCACACTCCGTATCGAACCAGGCGCAGATGTCGGCAAAGCGCGCCCGCGTGGCTGTCGAGAACAGGCCCTGCTTTCCGGGTTCGCCCTGCTTGGTGAACAGGGTCTCGGTGAGGACCGTGATCATCATCTGCGCATCGGCGCAGGTGTGGACCTTGTGGAAGAAGGCGGCTGCGTCGCGGTTGCGATGGGGCGCAACACCGGTGAGGCTCACCGCAGCATGGGCATAGCGGGCGCGGTCGCGGCCCAGGATGAGCATCTCGATCTCGGCCGTGCCCCCATGGGCCTGTGTCTTGATGATGCTGCGCAACGCCACGTCGATCGCTCCGGGATCAACGTCTTCCGCGATGCTGGCGTTGAGGGGCGAGGTGGCCTGCAGGAACGTCTTGCACAGGGCCTCCAGGCTTTCCGCCGCCAGAAGGCCTTCGTCGAGAAGGGTAAGGTCGCCCGCGTCCGCGGCATCCGCCAGCGCGGCATTGCGGGCCTCGGCGAGGAGCAATTGCCTGTCCGTCTCGTCCATGACGCGGAAGCCGGGGGCAAGGCCCGATTCGGCGGGGAAGAGTTGCAGCAGCTTTTCACAGAAAGCGTGGATGGTCTGGATCTTGAGGCCGCCCGGCGTTTCGATGGCGACGGCAAAGAGCTGCCGCGCCCGCGCCAGTTCGACAGGCGAGACCTGCTCCAGTCCCAGCTCCGTCAAGGCTGCGGCAAGCTGTGCATCACTGAGCCCGATCCACGAGGCCAGCAGCTTGAACAGCCGGAGCGACATCTCCGCCGCCGCCGCCTTGGTGAAGGTGAGGCAGAGAATGCTCTCCGGCGTGCAGCCCGCAAGCAGCAGGCGCACCACGCGGTTCACCAGCACATGCGTCTTGCCCGAGCCCGCATTGGCCATCACCCAGACGGAACGCGTTGGCTCCGCTGCCTCAAGCTGCTCACGGGTGGGCGTGACGGTTCGTTTGCCGGGCAACCTGCTCATTCGCCACTCCGCGACCATTCGGCAAAGCGCGAGAGGTGGTCGAAGTCGGAAGCGTCGCCCTCCTTGTGCATGACGGCGCGCGGCACATAGCCCTGCCCGGCCGATTGGTATTGGCTGAGCAGGCTCTTCAAGCCTGCGAAATGCAGTTCGGAGAGCGTCACCACATCTGTGGCCGTGAGTTTCCCGGCCAGCGACAGGACCTCCACGGGAGGCCGCCCGCCGCCGGCGCGGATGTAGAGCAGGTCGTCCGTGTCGGTGGCGTCCAGTCCCTCGAATGTGCCGTGACGGAGGATCGCGGCTTCCAGTGTAAGCTGGGGGTTGAGCCCGGCCTCCACCTGCTTCGCGGTGGGGATGGCGCCCGTCTTGTAGTCGATGAAGCGCGCCTTGCCAGCCACGGTGATGTCGATCCGGTCGGCCTGGGCCCGCAACTTGTGTTCGCGTCCCGCGATGGTGAAGACGGCCGCTCCCCGGCGCTCGACGACGCGCGCCACGATGTCCTGGCGCAGGAGCGCATCCTCGTCGGCAAAGGCCAGCGCCATGCGGCGGAATCGCGGCCACCAGAAATGCTGCACCTCGGGATGGTCCATGTAGGGTGTGAAGACCACGCGGCCCGCCTCGATCAACTGCTCCGCCGTCTCGCCGCTGTCCTGCACGAAGCGCCGCAGCGCCTCATGGAACAGCGTGCCGCGCAAGGCATAGTCGGCCGTTCCGCCCAGCGGATCGAGCGGTTGCAGTGCCAGCACGCGGCGCGCGAAGACGGCGTAAGGATCGCGGATCAGTTTCTCGATCTCTGTGACGGAGAAGGACACGGGCCGCAAGGAAACGGGCGGCGCCGGACGCGGCATGGCAAGGCTGCTGGCGCTCACCGGCGCGTCGAGCTGGCGGGCGAGCGCGGGCACCGTGACATCCAGTTGCTGCTGCGGCGGGATCCCCGATTTTTCCAGCAGGGCGCGCAGGCGCAGGATCCAGCGCGACGGCATCAGCGGTGCCGTTCCGGCGCGGCGCGACCAGCTCAGCACCACGTTCCGGTGCAGCAGGCCTTGGGCAAGATCGTGCGCCGTCTGCCCGATGCTGCGCTCCGGCTGTGACAGGCCAAGGCTGTCGCGCATGGCGCGGTTGATCCACGGACCGGGATCGGCAGCGGCGGGCCAGATCGTTTCGTTCAGTCCCGCCATCACCACGAGATCAGCCTCGATCATGCGGGCTTCCGCCAGACCGAAAATCGCAAGCCGCGTGGCGTCCGGACGCTGCGGGCGCAACGTCTCCTGGCGAAGCGCCCACACCAGGCTGGTCAGCGCGCGGGCAAGGGAGCCGGTGGGATGATGCGGCGATTCCTGCTGCAGGGCCTCCATCACGTCCGCGAACAACTGGCCGCTGGGCGTGGCATCGGGTTGCGGCGCCAGCATGGCGAGCGATGCCGACACCAGCTGCACATGCCCGGCAAGATCAGCGGCGGGGGCGCGGACCAACGGCTGCAAAGCGGCGGAGAAGCGCGCCGCAAACTGTCCCAGCGCCTGCCATCCGGCGTCATCCAGCTGTTGCAGGTAGCGCGGTGCGTGCCGGTCCATGGCGGAGAGGTGCTGCACCTGTGCAAGCGTTGCCGTGAACTGGCCGGGGGCGGCGGGGGGCAGGTCCTGCCGCAGCAGGGCAAGTTCGAAAAGCTGGGCCAGCCTGCGGGCCTCGTCCGGCGCATACCCCAGCGTGACCTGCGGATGGCAAAGGAGGGCCACCAGTGCCGCGGGCGAAAAGTCCTGCTCCACGCAGTCGATGAGCAATTTGCACAGCTGCGCGCGGCCGAAGCGGATCAGCGGTTCGCCACCGGAGTCGTCGATGGCCGCGGACCAGCGCGCCAGTTCCGCCGTCACCATCTGGGCGAGATCGCGATCGGGCGTCACCAGCGCCGCCGTGCGGTCCGGCGTTTCGAGCACCTCACGCAACAGCAGGGCGACACTTCGCGCCTCGATCTGCCGGTCCGGCGCTTCGATCAACCGCAGGCCCGCGCGCGCTGCATCGACGGCGCTGCGCGGCAGCAGCGCCGGATCAGCCCACTGCTCGGTCGTCCCGGCGGGGCGCATCACCTCGCGCGCCAGGATCATGCGTGGCGATGTCTCGCACAGGTCCCGCACATGGGCGCGGTCGACGTCGAGATGGGCGAGCAAAATCTTGAGGGCGTGCTGCGGATGGTTCGGGCCGGCCAGCGCCCATGACGGCGCATCAAGTGTGCCATCAAGGCCGGGGAGGATCACCGCACCCTGCGGATGATCGGCGATCGCCTTGAGCAGGTCGCGCGTGGCGGGGTTGGTGCCGGTTGAGCCCGCCGCAATGATGGGTCCGGAGCCGGGGCTTTGCGCAATGCGCCGCGCCTCAAGCCGGATCAGGAGGTTCCGCCGCGCCGCCGGACCGAGCAGTGCGCGGGCGTGCAGGCGTTTGGGCAGTTGTTCGTTCACAAGCCCGAGCAGCGACAGAATGGTGAGCCGGTGTTCGGCGAGGTCAAGCTCACTGAAGACCCCGGCGAAATCGACCTCCTTCTCTTCCGTCTGAAGCTGCATCACCAGTTCGGCCAGTGACAGCGCAAGCCCGAGCGACTGGCTGCGCGAGGCCCTGACCTCCGCCGCCAGCGTCAGGTGGGGATGGGCCTCCGCCCACTCGTCGATGAGACCCAGCAGGAGAAAGAGCTGCCCCATGGGCGAGACGGCAGCGCCAACGGGCTCACCGGGGAAGGCGTCGGCCAGCAGGTCTTCGTCGGCATCACCGATGGGCCTGACGCGCGGCAGCAGCATCGCCGTGGACCCCGAGAGCGCGAACAGCCGCCGCTCCAGCGCCCGCGCCGCACGCCGCGTGGGAACGAGGATCGTCCAGCGCGAAAGGTCCTGTCCTGCGGGGGAGGCAAGCGGGAAACCGGCAAGCACCTGCACGGCCAGCGCCTCAAGCAGTCCGGCCCCACAGGTCCAGACACGGGGCTGTGGCATCATTCTAGGTGTTCCGTTTCAACCAGTCTTCGGCAGCGCCGATGGCTTCGGGTGTTCCAACATGAAGCCAGTGGCCATCATGGGCAAGGCCGAAAAGGCGGCCTGCGGATATGGCGCGGTCCCACAACAGGTTCATGGAGAAGGCGCCCGCTGGTGCATCGGCAAAGAGTCGGGGATGCACGAGGTAGCCGCCGATGTAGGCAAAGGCCTTCTGTCCGGGCGCGTGTTTCGCCCGCGTGAGCCTGCCATCACCGGCGATGGCAAAGTCGCCCGTGCCGTCATAGCCCGTGGTGTGGCCGGGATCACAGAGTAGCAGCAGGCAATCCATGCGGGCATCGTCCCATGCCGCGCGAAGCCGCGAGAGCGCCGGCGTCCCGCGGTCGATCCAGAACGAGTCGCTGTTGAGCACGAAGAACGGATCATCCCCCAGGAGCGGCAGCGCCCTTGCAATGCCGCCCCCTGTATCGAGGATGGCATCGCATTCGTCCGAGACGATCGTGGCAGGTGACGTGACCGTGGCGCACCATGCCGTGATCTGGTCGGCGAGATAGTGCGCGTTGACGACGGCCTTTGTCACCCCCGCCGCGCGCAGGCGGTCGAAGTCATGGGCAATGATGGGCTGGCCCGCCACGGGGATGAGCGGCTTGGGGCAGGTGTTGGTGAGCGGCCGCATGCGCGTGCCGAAACCTGCAGCCAGCACCATCGCCACATGGCCGGTGCGCGCCGTCATGCTTTCACCGACAAGGCTTCTGGCAGATGGTCGAGATACCACTGCTTCAGCTCCGCAAGCACGGGATGCGCGAGGTTCCGGGCGAGGGCGCGCGAAACGCGCGGCATGTGGCGGAGATAGCCGTGCTTGCCGTCACGCTTCGACAGGCGCGCGAAGATGCCGAGGATTTTCGTCGCCCGCTGTGCGCCCAGAACGGCATAGGCGGTGAGGAAGGCGCTGCGGTCGAAATCCGTCTCGGCGCTGCGGAGCGACAGGTAGTGCGCCACGGTTTTCTCGGCCAGCGCCTCGGGAATATCAACGCGCGCATCCTGCGTCATGGACATGAGATCATAGGCGGCATGGCCCATCACCGCATCCTGCGTGTCGATGAGGCCGACGCGCTGCAGGCCCTTGCGCTCGGGAATCCACAACAGGTTGGGCGAATGATAGTCACGCAAAACCCACTGCGGCCGCGCCTGCAGTGTGTGCGGCATGAGCTTGCGCCAGACCCCGGCAAAACTGGCATTGACGCTGGCAGGGGGCGCGGCACCATGGAGGTAGGCCCAGAACCACGACGGCAGCAGATCGGCCTCGATCAGCAGCGCCTCGGTGTCATAGGGCGAGATGCGGTGGACGACACCTTCACCCGCAGGCACCTCCGTGGGCCATGAGAAGCGGGCCATGTCGGCGAGCACATCGGCGGCCGCCAGCATGGGTTCTGTCATGTCCTCGCCCGCCAGCAGCATCTTGCCGTAGACGCGCGATCCCAGATTCTCGATGAGCGCCAGACCGGGCTTGAGATCGGCCCGGAGGATGCGTGGCGCGCTGTAGCCCCGCGCCGCCAGCAGCGTGTTCATGCCGACGACCGCGGGCAACCCTTCGGCAAGATGGGCAATGGCGCTGTAGGGCTTGCCATCCTTGACGGGCGGACCATCGGGCCGCATCGGCATGTCCATGAGGATGGGGTCTGAACCGTCCGCGACGCTGAGCCATTCATAACGTCGCGCCGAAGCATCGCCTTCGAGGAAATGACGGGTGCAGGGTTGCGTTGACCGGAGGAACTGTTCGATCTCGGCGTCACGCGCCAGCGCCTTCACCCACGCGCCTTCCGCTGCAAGGGTGACGTTGCGTTCCTCGCCGCTGCCGGAGAGGCTCACGCGCAGGATATCCGCCGTCAGTCCCTGCGGCAGAAGCTCTGGCCATTCCACCAGCCCCACATGGCTTTGCAGGAGATCGCCCAATCCGAGTTCGGCGGCATCGCCCGTTGACGTCAGGCGGTAGAGATCGGCGTGGAAGGTGGGAAGCCGCGTCTCGTCGTAGGCTTGCACCAGCGTGAAGGTGGGGCTCGGAACATCGAAATCATCGCGCCCATCCGCCAGCGCCCGGATGAAGGCGCGCGCGAAAGTGGACTTGCCGCTGCCGAGATCGCCCGTGAGCAGAACCAGAAAACCAGGCCGCGCCCACAGCGACAGGCGCGCTGCAAGGGCTTCGGTCTCGGCGGGAGAGGTGGAGTGGATGAGCATATGGGGTGCTGATGTTCTTGAATGAAGGTCTGCCATCACCGATTGAGCGTCATCCCGCTACGCCGCCCGTGCGGCGGATTTGCGTTGCGGGCCGTCGACGGGGAGGGAGCAGACGACGGTGGTTCCGTGGTCGAGCTTCGAGACCAGCGACACCCGCCCGCCGTGCAGTTCCGTGAAGCTCTTCACCAGCGACAGGCCCAATCCCGGCCCACGGTGGCTGCCCGGCAGCGGCTTGGACTGGAAGCGCTCGAAGGCCTTGCCCTGGAATTCCGAATCCATGCCGCGGCCCGTGTCGGCGACCCAGATCTGCACCATGTCCTTGGCGCGGCGCGCCCCCATGGTGATCTTTGCGCCGGGCTGCGAGAAGCCGATGGCGTTGGAGAGAAGATGGCCCATGACCTGCTCCAGCCGGGCCGCATCGCCGCGGATCTCGGGCACATTGGCGGCGACCTCGATGGAGATGGTCTGGTTGCGCCGCTCCAGCGCGGGCATGACCCGCGTCGTGGCATTTTCGAGCAGCGTCATCACGTCGATGGGCGCCACCTTCAGTTCCATGGCACCCGCATCGATGGCGGACAGATCGATGATCGCATCGATGATGGTGGTGAGGTCGCCCGCCGAGCGGCGGATATCGAGCACGTACTCGCGCTGCTTGGCGGAGAGATCACCGGCAATCCCCGCCTCGAGCGCTTCCGAAAAGCCGGAGATGGAGGTGAGAGGGGTGCGGATTTCGTAAGAGACGCTCGAGAGGAATGTGGTCTTCAGGCGGTCGGCTGCTTCCAGGGCTTCCGTGCGGTCGCGCAACGCCTGTTCGGCGCGCACCGAATCCGTGACATCGGCGAAGGTCACGAGCGCGTGGCCATCGGGCAGCGGAACGGCGCGGAAGCCGAGGAAAAGCTCGCCATGGCGGAAGCGCCCTTCCGCCAGCTTGCGTGACCCTTCGAGTCCCGTGATGCCGTAGCGGATGTCGGACCACGCGGCGCGCGCATCCGGTTCCAGTCCCGGCAGGCGGGAGAATTCATCGACGTGCGACTTCGCCGCCGCCGTCACCTGCCACAGGCGTTCGAAGGACGGATTGGCGAGCCTCAGGCAGCCATCGGTGCCGAACAGCGCCACGGCTTCGGCAAGATTGTCCAGTGTCTCGCGCTGCGTGTCGAACAACTCGTTCACGCGGCTTTCGAGCTGGTGTTCCTTGGTGAGGTTTTCATAGAGATAGGTGACGCCACCAAAGGGATGCTGCTCGCAGATCACCATGAGCGAGCGGCCATCCGGCAGGTACCAGTAGTTCTCGCGCACATCGAGCGTGGTGTAGCTCGAGAGCTGCTTCGTCTTCCATTCCCGGTAGTTGGCCTGTTCCGGCAATTGCCGCGCGGCGCGCAGGCGGTCGAGGATTTCGCCGTCGAGCGGTTGCCCCTCCAGCCATTTCACATCGTGGCCCCAGAGCTTCACGTAAGCCTGGTTGAAGAAGCGCAGGCGCTGGTCCGGTCCGAAGATGGCGATGGCTGTGTCGAGCTTGTCGAGCGTCGAGGTATGGGCGCGGATGTGCCGGTCCAGTTCCTTCTCGGCATTTTCCAGCGCCGTCACGTCGATGGCAAAGCCGGCGGTTCCGCCGTCGATGGGCATTTCGTGGATGTTGTAGGCGCGGCGATTGCCCTGCTGCACGGCATGGATGCGGCCGAGGAGATGCCGCGCGGGATCGGCACGGCTGGCATCGAGATCGGTGGCCTTCATCAATCCGCCGGCCTGTTGTGCGCCTTCGAAGGTGCTGGCGTCCACGGCCGCGACATAGGCCTGGTTGGCCCACGCCAATGTGCCGTCCTTGCCCTGGATCCATGCGGGGAAGGGCGCGGCATCGAGGATGGAGGAGAGACGCTCCACCTGCTTGCCGAGCTTGCTGGCATCGAACGAGAGTTCCGTCATCTGCCGCCGGTCGCCGATGAGGGGGCGGATGCGCAGCGTGGCGAGGCCGCCGGCGGCGCGGCCATCCGCTTCCAGCAATTCGCCCTTGAGCGTCTTGATGCCGATGTTGAAGGCCTTGCCCGAACCGCGCAGCGAGGCCAGCGAGGCGGTGAGGCCCGCATGTGAATCACGCTCCAGCCAATCGGCGAAGGCGAGCACTTCGTTGCTCTGCGGCGGCACCTGTGCGGTGCCGCGCATGTTGTTGATGAGGCGCTCCGGCTTTGCGTCGGAGCCGCGCCAGATCACAAGCACCTGCGGTTCCGAGAGCAGCGAAACCTCTGCTTCGTTCAGCAGCAATTCGAGATCAGCCACGCGGGCGCGCTCGGCTTGCAGCTTGCGGCGCAGGCGGACAACGGCAAGCGAGGCAAAGCCTGTGCTGAGCAGAAGTGCCGTTGCCGCCAGCGCCGTGGCGGTGAGGCTTTCGGCGCTGAGGGGAAGGTAGGATTCAGCGAGCGCGGCAGGCGCGGTGGCAATAAGGGCAAGCATGGAGAGGCCCGCGCGCACGGCGCAGCCCTGAGTTCCCCACATGCCATCCCTCAGAGTCACGAATGCACCTCCGCCCGCCCCTACGAAACGCGAATCACCAACCAACATGGAATGACCCGGTATAGACAGAAACACCCCGCGAGGTGAATCCACCACGGCAAGCCAATTTGTGCTG
>CALMLK010000067.1 GCA_937868035.1 uncultured Alphaproteobacteria bacterium | reverse complement strand
CCTTGGTGATGGCGAGATTGGTGACGCCCGGCTGCACCACGGCGCAGCGGTTGGCGAAATCCACGTCCAGCACACGGTTGAATTTCGCCATGCCGAGCAGGATGCCATCGGCGAGCGGCAGCGCACCACCCGAGAGTGACGTGCCTGCGCCGCGTGGCACGATCTTGATGTTGTTGTCGAAGGCATATCTGAGAATGGCGGAGACCTGCGCCGTCGTCTCCGGGAGCGCCACGACCAGCGGCGGCTGACGGTAGGCGGCAAGACCATCGGACTCGTAAGCCCGCAGGGCGGGAGCCGCATCGATCACGCTTGCCGCCGGAATGATGCGGCGGAGTGCGGCGGCGATGTCATCGCGCCGGGACATGACGTCCGCATCGGGCAGAGGCATGGCGATCATGGATGTTACCCGTTCACCGCCAGGAAGACCGAATAGAGCGAGGTGCAGCCGCAGATGAAGAGGCGGTTGCGGCGGGGTCCGCCGAAGCAGACGTTGGCCACGAGTTCGGGGATGTGGATTTTGCCGATCAGCGTGCCGTCCGGCAGGAAGCAATGCACGCCGTCGCCGGCGCTCGACCACACGCGGCCCGACTCATCGACCCGGAAGCCATCGAACAATCCGGCCGTGCAATCCGCAAACACCCTGGATTTGCCCAAGGTCTTTCCGTCTGCATTCACGGTGAAGGCGCGGATGTGTTTCGGCCCGTCCTGCTTGTGGGAGACGCCCGTGTCGGCGATGTAGAGAATGCTTTCGTCCGGCGAGAAGGCGAGGCCGTTGGGCTTGTCGAAATCATCGGCGACGATGGCCACCGATCCCGAGGGATCGACACGGTAGACATTGCAGCGGCCGATTTCGCTCTCGCTGCGCTTGCCTTCGTAGTCGGCGAGGATGCCGTAGCTCGGATCAGTGAACCAGATGGAGCCATCCGACTTCACCACCGCGTCGTTGGGTGAATTGAAGCGCTTGCCGTCGAAGTGGTCGGCGATGATGGTGATGGAACCGTCATGCTCCGTGCGCGTCACGCGCCGCGCCAGGTGTTCGCAAGTGACGAGGCGTCCCGCGCGGTCGGTGGTGTTGCCGTTGGAGTTGTTCGAGGGATGGCGGAACACCGAGACATGGCCGTCGCATTCATCGAAGCGCATCATGCGGTTGTTGGGAATGTCGGAGAAGACGAGATAGCGGCCCGCAGCGAACCATGCCGGTCCTTCGGCCCAGCGCGCGCCCGTCCACAGGCGCTCCACGCGCGCGTGCCCGATCAGGGTTTCGGAGAAACGCCTGTCGAAAACCTCGAAACCCGTTCCTTCGGGTTCACCGTGATAGACGGTTGCATGCATGGCGGTTCCTCCTGCTCCAGCGAGTTTAAGCGAAAGCCCGCGCGGGCGTCATGTGGAATTCGCGCGGAAGAGGGATACCGATTGCGGGGGGCATCCGGGGCCGGTCCCGGAGGTGAAGAGGCGGGTCCAGGACTCGCCCTCACCTTGCAGGGGGAGCGCCAGGGCCGCATCCGTCCCGTTGACGGCAAGGGCCAGGCGCTCGGCCTCGCCCTTGAGGATGAGGCCCAAAAAACGCTTGCCGGATTTGTCCCAGTTCGCCGGGCCGCCCTCCGCGCCGAACCAATGCGCATCGCCGTCCCCGTTCAGGAACCGGTCTTCTGCCAGCATGGGGTGGCGCTTGCGGATGGCGATGAGGCGGGCCGTGAAATCGACGAGCGAGCGGTCGGCGTCCTCCCACTGCAACCAGGTGGTGGCATTGTCCTGGGCGTAGGCGTTGTTGTTGCCGCCCTGGCTCCGGCCCCATTCGTCGCCAGCCGTCAGCATGGGCGTGCCGCGCGAAAAGAAGAGCGTGGCGAGGAGGGCGCGCACATCACCGCCGGGCCACGTCACCTCATCGGACTTGCCGTCGCGGTTGCCCTCGCCATTGGCCATGTTGTCCTTGCGGGCAAAGCGCGTGAGGTCGGCCAGCGTGAAGCCGTCGTGGGCGGCGATGAAGTTCACGCTGTTGGAAGGACGCCGTGGCTTGAAGATGTCGGATGATCCGGCGATGCGCGTCGCCAACGCATTGACGGAGAAGCTGTCGCCGCGCCAGAAGCGGCGCACATCGTCGCGAAAGCGGTCGTTCCACTCCAGCCAGCGGGGCGGGAAATTGCCGAGCTGATAGCCGCCGGGCCCGACGTCCCAGGGTTCGGCGATGAGAATGGAGCGGGAAAGAACGGGATCGGCGTTGATGGCGCGGATCAAGGGCGCATCGGCGTGAAAACCGTGGGCGCTGCGGCCCATGACGGTGGCGAGGTCGAAGCGGAAGCCGTCGATCCCCGTGACATCGATCCAGTGGCGGAGTGCCGCCAGCGCGTAAGCGGTGACCACGGGATGATCCAGCGCAACCGTGTTGCCGCAGCCCGTGTCATTCACGGGATGGCCATGGACGTGACGGTACCAGAGCGTGTTGTCGAGGCCGCGGAACGACAGCGTCGGTCCTGCGGCGTCGCTTTCACCGGTGTGATTCAGCACCACGTCGAGCAGCACCTGGATGCCGTTGTCGTGCAACGTGGCCACGGTGCGGGCGATCTCGGCAAAGCCACCGGGCGCAAGCCGCGGGTCGGGCGCAAAGAAAGTGACGGGATTGTAGCCCCAGGCATTGGCGAGGCCGAGCGCATGCAGATGGCGCTCGTCGATCCATGCCATGAGCGGCATGAGTTCAATGGTATCGACGCCCAGGCGCTGGAAATGTTCCAGCGCTGCCGGTTCGGCCAGGGCTGCGATGGTGCCGCGCTTCTCTGGCGTGATGCCGGGGTGGCGCATGGTGAAGGCCTTCACCGGCACCTCATAAATCCATCCGGGCATGCGCGGTGGGGCGCGCGTCACTTGCGGCAGCGGTGCCTGCACGATGGCCTTGGGCACAAGGTCGCTCGTGTCGCGCCCGTGTTCGCACAGGCCGGGATGGAAGGCATAGGGCCGGTCGATGGCCGTGGCATAGGGATCGACCAGCAGCTTGCTTGCGTCGAAGCGCTGGCCCTCATGCGGATTCCACGGGCCTTCGGCGCGCAGGCCATAATGCGCGCCGTCCTTCACGCCGGCGATGAAGCCATAGTGAATGTCGCCCTGCCGTTGCGGCAAGGCAAAGCGGTGCAGCTTGCGTTTGCCATGGGCATCGAAGAGGCAGAAGAACACCTGCGTGGCATGGGCCGCATGCACGGCCACGTTCACGCCGCCCTCCACAAGAGTCACGCCAAGCGGGTGCGGCGTGCCGCGCGGTTCCAGTCGAACGGGTGTCAGGTGATCACCGTCGGCGCCGTGCGGCCGGTGTGGCCTGCGATGTCGGGAATGCTGCGCGAGAGGGCGATGAGATCCTTCAGCGCCTCCTGCGTCTCGGTGCCGTGGCGGGCCGGGTCTGCCTCGTAGCGTTCGATGTAGACGCGCAGTGTGGCGCCAGACGTGCCCGTGCCCGAGAGGCGGTAGATGATGCGCGCCCCATCGGCGAAGATCAGGCGGATGCCCTGCTTGGCGGTGTGCGAATGATCCACGGGATCGTCATAGGCAAAATCGTCCGCAGTGGTCAGGCCGTATTGCGCCTTGATGGCGGGGAGGCGGGCGCGCAGGCCGTCCATCAGGCGGTTCGCCGCGTCCGTTTCCACTTCTTCGTAGTCGTGGCGTGAATAGAAATTGCGCCCATATTCCTGCCAGTGCGCCGTCACGATGTCGGCCACGCTCTTGCGCGTGTTGGCGAGAATATTGAGCCACATGAGCACGGCCCACAGGCCATCTTTCTCGCGCACGTGGTTGGAGCCGGTGCCGAAACTTTCCTCGCCGCAGACGGTGGCAAGCCCCGCATCGAGCAGGTTGCCGAAGAACTTCCAGCCTGTCGGCGTTTCGTAGCAGGCGATGCCCTTCTTCTTCGCCACGCGGTCGGGCGCGCAGCTTGTGGGCATGGAGCGGGCGATGCCGGCGATGCCACTGGCATAGCCGGGCGCGCAGGTGGCGTTGGCGGCAATGATGGCGAGCGAGTCCGAGGGTGTGACGTAGATGCCGCGGCCGACGATGAGGTTGCGGTCACCGTCGCCATCGGAGGCCGCGCCGAAATCGAAATCCTTGCCCAGCATCACATCGTCGCACAGTTCCTTGGCGTGGACGAGGTTGGGGTCGGGATGATGGCCGCCGAAGTCAGGAAGCGGCGTGCCGTTGATGACAGTGCCTTGCGCGGCCCCCAGCATGCCCTCCAGGATCGTCCTGGCGTAAGGCCCGGTGATGGCGCTCATGCCGTCGAACTTCATGCGGAAACCGGCCTTGAACAGGGCGCGGATGGCGTCGAAGTCGAAGAGCTTCTGCATCAGCTGCGCATAATCGGCGACGGGGTCAATCACATCGACGGTCATGCCCTCGACCAGACTGCGGCCCGTGCGCGAGAGGTCCACGTCGGGCGTGTCGGTGGTGTGGTAGGCGGTGATCACCTTGCTGCGGGCGAAGACGGCATCCGTCACCTTCTCCGGCGCGGGACCGCCATTGCCGATGTTGTACTTGATGCCGAAGTCACCATCGGGTCCGCCGGGATTGTGGCTGGCCGAGAGGATCAATCCGCCGAAGGCGCGGTGGTGGCGGATGACGTGCGAGGCCGCAGGCGTTGACAGGAGGCCGTTCTGCCCCACGATGACGCGGCCGAAACCATTGGCCGCCGCCATGCGAATGGCGATCTGGATCACTTCCTTGTTGTAGTAGCGGCCATCCCCGCCGATGACGAGGGCCTGGCCAGCATGGCCTTCCAGGCTGTCGAAGATCGACTGGATGAAATTCTCGGCATAGTGCGGCTTCTGGAAGACGGTGACCTTCTTGCGAAGGCCCGAGGTGCCGGGCTTCTGCCCTTCGAAGGGTTTGGTGGCGGTGGTGACACGCATGAGGGGTCAGCCCTTTAGCTGCTTGTAGAGATTTGCATAGTGGGTGGCGCTGCGGTCCCAGGAGACATCGGCCGCCATGCCGTTGAGTTGCACCTTGCTCCACTGTGATGGCTCGGCGAAAAGGGCTGCGGCGCGTTGCAGGGCGTTCTGCAGCGAAGGCTCATCGACGGGCGAGAACTGGAAGCCCGTGGCAACGCCCGACGACAGGGCCGCCTCGTTGGCGTCAATCACCGTATCCGCCAGCCCGCCGGTGCGCGCCACCACGGGCACGCAGCCATAGCGGAGACCGTAGAGTTGCGTCAGGCCGCACGGTTCGAAGCGCGAGGGCACCAGCATGGTGTCGGCCCCGCCCTGGACGAGGTGCGAGAGCTGCTCATCATATTTCATCACGAAGCCGACGCGTCCCGTGTGGCGCTGGGCGGCTGCGGCGAAGGCGCCTTCGATGCCAGGCTCGCCTGTGCCGATCACCGCCAGACGCGCGCCCGATGCGACCAGCCAATCCAGCTGGCTCGCCAGAATGTCGAGACCCTTCTGCCAGGTGAGGCGGCTCACCACGCCGTGCACGATGCCGTTGCCTTCCTCAAGGCCGAAGCGTTTTTCCAGTTCGCGCTTGTTGTCCTTGCGGCGGGCCACGGTCTTGGCCGAGTAGGGCGACTTCAGGGCAGCATCGGCAGCGGGATTCCAGATGTCGGTGTCGATGCCGTTGACGATGCCATGGGTGTTGTGACGGCGCGCCCGCAACAGGCCGTCGAGCCCCATGCCGAATTCCGGCGTGCAGATTTCGCGGGCATAAGTGGGTGAGACGGTGGTGATGGCATCTGCCATCGCCAGCCCGCCCTTGAGGAAACTGACGTTGCCGTAATACTCGACCCCCTCGATCGAGAAGGCTGCTGCGGGCAATCCCAGTTGCGGGAAGACGGCCGCGGAGAACTGTCCCTGGAAGGCGATGTTGTGCACCGTGACGATGGTGCGCGGCCCGCCGCGGTGGCGAACGTCGACGGCGGCAAGGGCGGCCTGCCAATCGTGCAGATGCAGGATGTGGGGCTGCCAGGTTTTCAGCGCGCCCCGCCCGATGTCGGCGGCCACGGTGGAGAGTGCGGCAAAGCGGATGGCATTGTCGGGCCAGTCCTTGCCGTCCGCGCCGATGTAGGGATTGCCCGGCCGGTCGTAGAGGTGTGGCGCATCAAGGGCGAGAATGTCCATGCCATGCACGCTGCCCGAGACAAGGCGCGCCTTGCCGCCGAACAGGCTGGGGTAGGCATGCACCGGCTTGCCGGCGGCAAGTGCCGTCATCACGGCGGGATAGCCCGGCACCAGCACGCGCATGGCAACGCCATGGGGCTTCAGCGCGGCAGGGAGCGCCCCCACCACATCGGCGAGGCCGCCCGTCTTCACCAGCGGAAAGACTTCTGAGGCGACGGAGAGGACTTGGATCATCCGTTGCGTCACCCCAGCCTGTCGATCATGGGTTTGGTGATGAGGCAGACGCCGTTCTCGGTGCGGCGGAAGCGCTTGGCATCCAGTTCCGGATCTTCGCCCACCACAAGGCCTTCGGGGATGACAACGTCGCTGTCGATCACCACGCGCTTGAGGAGCGCGTTGCGGCCGATGGTGGCGCGGGGCAGCACCACGGCTTCCTCCAGCGTGGTGAAGGAGTTGACGCGCACATTGGTGAAGAGCAGCGAGCGGCGGATGGCTGCACCTGACACCACGCAGCCGCCAGAGACGAGCGAGGCCACGGCGAGACCACGGCGGCCTTCCAGGTCGTGCACGAACTTCGCAGGCGGCGTCACTTCGCCGTAAGTCCAGATCGGCCAGTTGTGATCGTAGAGATCGAGTTCCGGCACCGTGTCGGTGAGATCGACATTGGCGGCCCAATAGGCATCGACGGTGCCGACGTCGCGCCAGTAGGAGCCGGCTTCAAGGTCGGAGCGCACGCAGGAGCGGGTGAAGCGGTGGGCCACGGCCTTTCCGTTCTTCACCACGTAGGGGATGATGTCCTTGCCGAAGTCGCGGCTGGATTTCTTGTCGGCGGCATCGCGGCGCAACAGGCCTGCGAGGAACTCCGTCTCGAAGACGTAGATGCCCATGGAGGCGAGCGCCAGGTCCGGGTTGTCGGGAATGCCGGGCGGGTCCTTGGGCTTCTCCACGAAGGCGGTGATGCGGTCCTTGGTATCCACATGCATGACGCCGAAGCCCGAGGCTTCCTCGCGCGGCACTTCAAGGCAGCCGATGGTGACGTCCGCGCCCGTGTCCACGTGCTGCTGCAGCATCAGCTCGTAGTCCATCTTGTAGATGTGATCACCGGCAAGGATGACGATGTATTTCGGCCGGTAGGAGAGGATGATGTCGAGGTTCTGGTACACGGCGTCGGCGGTGCCGGCATACCACTGGTCTTCCGACACGCGCTGCGAGGCAGGCAAGATGTCGAAGCCCTCGTTGCGTTCCGGGCGGAGGAAGTTCCAGCCGCGTTGCAAATGGCGGATCAGACTATGCGCCTTGTACTGAGTGGCGACGCCGATGCGGCGGATGCCGGAATTGACGGCATTGGAGAGGGCGAAGTCGATGATGCGGGACTTGCCGCCGAAGGGCACGGCGGGCTTGGCGCGCTTGTCGGTCAGTTCCATCAAGCGGCTGCCGCGGCCACCCGCCAGAACATAGGCCATGGCTTCGCGCGCTAATGGTGCTGTCTGCTTTGCTCCCACGGAACTCTCCCACGTCGTTCTTGTCGTTACGTCTCAGCGGCAAAAATTACCGTGGCGAGCGGTGGAAGGGTGACCTTCGCTGACGCGGGCTTCCCGTGGGAGGGTGTGTCTTGCGCCACGATTCCTCCCAGGTTGCCGCGCCCCGTACCCCAGTAGGCTTCGGCATCTGTATTCAGGACTTCACGCCAGTTCCCCGATTTTGGCAAGGGCAGAGTGTAGCCCTCGCGGGTGATGGAGGTGAAGTTGCTGACGCTCACGATCATGGGAGCCGATCCGTCGCCCGAATGGCGGGCCCAGGCGAAAACCGAGTTCTCGTGGTCGTCGGCCACCAGCCACTCGAAGCCCTCCGGTTCGCAGTCGCGGGCGTGCAGGGCGGGTTCCCGCGCATAGAGGTGGTTGAGGTCGCGGATCAGCGACTGCATGCCGGCGTGGGGCGCACCCGTGAGCAGGTGCCAGTCGAGGCTGCGGGCCTCGCTCCACTCCTGCCATTGGGCCCATTCCTGCCCCATGAAGAGCAGCTTCTTGCCGGGATAGGCCCACATGAAGGCGTAGAAGGCGCGCAGGGTTGCAAATTTCTGCCAGTCATCGCCCGCCATCTTGGCAAGCAGCGAACCTTTGCCATGCACCACTTCGTCGTGGGACAGCGGCAGGACGAAGTTTTCCGAGAAGGCATAGAGCAGGCCGAAGGTGAGATCGTTGTGGTGGAATTTGCGATGCACCGAATCGCGCTTCAGATAGGCCAGCGTGTCGTGCATGAAGCCCATGTTCCACTTGAAGCCGAAGCCCAGGCCGCCCGCGTTGGTGGGCTTGCTGACGCCGGGGAAGGCCGTCGACTCTTCCGCGATGGTGACGACGCCCGGATGCTGGCCGTAGACCTCGTGGTTCATGCGCTGCAGGAAGCCGATGGCCTCCAGGTTTTCGCGCCCGCCATGGCGGTTGGGAATCCATTCGCCTTCCTTGCGGGAGTAGTCGAGGTAGAGCATCGAGGCCACGGCATCAACGCGCAGGCCGTCGATGTGATAGCGGCTGCACCAGAACAGCGCGTTGTTGAGCAGGAAGCTCAGCACTTCGCGGCGGCCGAAATTGTAGATCGCCGTGTTCCAGTCGGGATGGTAGCCCTGCCGTGGGTCCGCGTGCTCGTAGAGCGCCGTGCCGTCGAAGCGGGCCAGGCCGTGCTCGTCGGTGGGGAAATGCGCCGGCACCCAGTCGAGGATGATGCCGATGCCGGCCTCATGGGCGCGATTGACGAAGCGGGCAAAACCATCCGGCGCGCCGAAACGCGATGTTGGCGCGAACAGCCCCGTCGGCTGGTAGCCCCAGGATGGATCGAAGGGATGCTCGGAGACCGGCAACAGTTCGATGTGCGTGAAACCCATGTCCTTGACGTAGGAAATCAGCTGGTCGGCCAGTTCGTCGTAGCTGAGGAAGCGGTTGTCCGGCCCGCGCCGCCACGACCCCGGATGCACTTCGTAGATCGACATGGGGGCGCGGCGCTGGTCTTTCTGGCGCGCCGACAGGTAGGCGCCGTCGCTCCATTCGAAACGGTCGGTGCGGGCGACCTTTGAGGCGGTGTTGGGGCGCAGTTCGGCGGCGAAGCCGAAAGGATCGCTCTTCAGCGGCAGCAGGTTGCCATCGTGGCCGAGCAATTCGAACTTGTAGCCTTGGCCCTCGCAGGCGCCGGGCACGAAGGTTTCCCAGATGCCGGTATCGAGGCGCTTGCGCATCACGTGCAGGCGTCCGTCCCAGCCGTTGAAATCGCCGGTCACGGAGACGCGCTGGGCATTGGGCGCCCAAACCGCGAAGTGCACGCCATCGCAGCCCTCATGGTGCAGGGGATGGGCGCCGAGCTTGTCGTAAAGCCGGAGGTGGTTGCCTTCGCCGATGTAGTAATCGTCCATCGGCCCCAGCACGGGGCCGAAGCTGTAAGCGTCGGTCACGGACCAGGCGCCGCCCTCGTTGGAGCAGGAGTAGCGCAGCGGCTGGCGGTTGCCGGCTTTCACGGTGCCTTCGAAAAAGCCCGCGGAATGGCGCTGTTCGAGAATTCCCAGCCGCGTGCCGTCGAGGGCATGCACTTCGATGCCGAGCGCTCCCGGCACGAAGCAGCGGGCAATCCAGATCTTGCCCCGCTGGTGGAGGCCGAGAACCTCAAAGGGATTGGCATGGCGGCCCTGGACGATTGCCTCGACTTCGGCGCCAGACAATCTCCACTTCGGTTCAGCCATGCGGCATACCCCTCACCTCACCGGAACAGACCAGATGTCACGGGCGTATTCGGTGATCGTCCTGTCCGACGAGAACCAGCCCATGCGCACGGTGTTCATGATGGCAGAGTGCGTCCACTCGTCGGGGTTTGTCCAGAGGCTTGATACGTTTTCCTGGGCAGCGGCGAATGCGGCAAAATCGCTGCCCACCATGAACCAATCCCCGTTCAGGAGGGAATCCACGATGGGGCGGTAGCGCATGGTGTCGCCGTCGGAATAGTGGCCCGAGAGCAGCGCCTCGCAAACGCGCTTCAGGGCGGGCGTGGCGTCGAGTACGGCACGGCCATCCACACCGGCGCGGCGGCGCGCTTCCACCTCATGGGCCTCAAGGCCGAAGAGGAAGAAGTGTTCCGCTCCCACATGTTCGCGGATTTCCACATTGGCGCCGTCGAGCGTGCCGATGGTGAGTGCGCCATTGAGCGCGAACTTCATGTTGCCGGTGCCGGAGGCTTCCATGCCGGCGGTGGAGATCTGCTCGGAAAGATCGGTCGCGGGCACGATCACCTCGGCGAGGCTCACATTGTAGTTCGGAATGAAGGCGACCTTCAGCCGGCCCTTCAGGCTGTGGTCGGCATTGATGACGGCGGCCACATCGTTGATGAGCTTGATGATGAGCTTGGCCTGGGCATAGCTTGCCGCTGCCTTGCCGGCGAAAATCTTGACGCGTGGCGCCCAGTCCTTCTCCGGCGCGTCGCGCATCGCCTCGTAGAGGGCGACCGTTTCGAGGATGTTCAGGAGTTGGCGCTTGTATTCGTGGATGCGCTTGATTTGTACGTCGAACATGGCGTCGGGATCGGTTGAAACGCCCATGCGCGCGGCGATGAGATTGGAAAGCTCCGCCTTGTTGGCGCGCTTCACCGCGGCGAATTTCTGGCGGAAGGCCTTGTCCGCCGCCATGGGTTCGGCCTTGCCCAGCTGTGAGGCATCGGTGAGGAAGCCATCACCGATCACGGATTTCAGCAGGTCGGCAAGGCCATGGTTGGCGCCGTTGAGCCAGCGCCGCGGCGTGATGCCGTTGGTCTTGTTGTTGATGCGGCCGGGGAAGAGGGCGTGCAGGTTCTTGAACACCGTCTCCTTCATCAGCCCGGTATGCAATGCCGAGACGCCGTTGATGCTGTGCGAGCCGACGAAGGCCAGTTGCCCCATGCGCACGCGGCGTCCGCCGTTTTCATCGATCAGCGAGATGGAGGAGATGAACTCCGCCGTGACGCCGGGGCGGGTGCGCGCCACCCTCAGGAGGTCCTCGTTGATGGCGTAGATGATCTGCATGTGGCGGGGCAGCATGCGTTCCATCAGGTTCACCGGCCAGCTTTCCAGCGCTTCCGGCAGCAGCGTGTGGTTGGTGTAGGCGGTCACCGCCTGGGTGATCCGCCAGGCCTCCGTCCAGGCAACCCCATGCATGTCGACGAGGAGGCGCATGAGTTCCGCCACGGCGATGGCGGGGTGCGTGTCGTTCAACTGGATCGCCACCTTGTCGGGCAGCGTTGTCAAATCCTTGTCGCTCTGCAGGTGGCGGCGAATGATGTCCTGCAGCGAGGCGGAGGTGAAGAAGTATTCCTGGCGCAGGCGCAATTCCTGCCCCTGCGGGGTGGAGTCGGCGGGATAGAGCACGCGGGTGATGATCTCGGCGCGATTGTGATCGGCGAGTGCGCCGGCGTAGTCACCCACGTTGAAGGCTTCAAGGTGGATGGGATCGAGCGGCCTTGCCGACCAGAGACGGAGCGTGTTCACGCGGCGGCCGCGCCAGCCCACCATGGGTGTGTCGTAGGCGGTGGCGAGCAGGGATTCCCCGTGATGCCAGAAGTGGCGCTGGCGCACATCGGCCAGGGCGTCTCCCGCCACATGGCCGAAGAAGGCCACGCGGTAGGCGGCCTCGCGGCGGGGGAATTCCCATGGGTTGCCGCCTTCCAGCCAGTCCTCGGGACGCTCGGTCTGCCAGCCGTCGGTGATCATCTGGCGGAAGAGACCGTGGGAATAGCGGATGCCATAGCCGTAGGCGGGAATGTCGAGGCTTGCGAGGCTTTCCATGAAGCAGGCGGCCAGGCGGCCGAGGCCACCGTTGCCCAGGGCCGCATCCGGCTCCAGTTCCTCGACCAGCGAGAGATCGACATCGAGGGAGCGGAGCGCCGACTCGAAGGGCTCGGTCAGTTCGAGGTTGGAGAGCGCGTCGCGCAGCAGGCGGCCGATGAGGAATTCGAGCGAGAGATAATAGACGCGCTTGGCCCCGGCCTTGTAGGCGCGGCGGGTCGAATCCATCCAGCGGTCGATGATGCGGTCGCGGAGCGCCAGGATGGTGGCGTGCAGCCAGTCATGGCGCTTGGCCACCACCGGGTCCTTGCCGATGGCGTAGGTCAGCTTGGCAAGGATTTCGGAACGGGCCTTTTCGGCATGGGCATTCATCACCGCTGGCTTCATTCCGTGTGCGCTCCTCAAAAATGGCCGCTCCGTTTAGGGGCGGAATGCCACGGGAGCAAGAGGCGGGGGAACGGCTGTGCATGAGGGGCGTGCCGCAGCGCCGGGCGGGATCAGGTGCCGCAAAAGGTCTGGCGGACTTCCTCGTCGGCGCTGGGCGGGGCTTCCAGATCGGCGCAGCCGGGCTGTTCGGCGAAGGGCGTGGCGAGGACCTGCAGCAGTTTCTGTGTGGGGGCGAGGTCTCCTGCCGAGGCGGCGGCCAAGGCTTCCTCAACGCGGTGGTTGCGGGCGATGTAAACGGGATTGGACCGGCGCATGGCGTCCACATCAGGCGCCGCACCGGCCCGTATGCGCCAATCGGCCAGCGCTGCCGCAGCCTCATCGGCGGTGGCGAAGACGGGCGACAGGACGGCGTCATCGGCCCCCGCCGCCACCTGCGTCAGGCGGCGGAAGAACAGGGTGAAGTCGGCATTGCCCTGCATCAGGTGGCGGAAGATCGCGGCGATGCGTTCACCATCTCCCGCATCGGCGCCGCGCCACCCGAGCTTGGCGCGCATGCCTTCCTCGAAGTGCTGTTCGAAGGCGGGCATGAAGAGCGCCAGTTCTTCCTTGGCGATTGTCACAGCCTTGTCCTGGTCGTCCGCGAGCAGGCTGAGCAGGCATTCGGCCAGACGCGCCAGGTTCCACACAGCGATGGCGGGCTGCTTGTCCCAGGCATAGCGGCCGGACCGGTCGATCGAGGAAAAGACCTTCTGCGGGTGGAAGCGGTCCATGAAGGCGCACGGTCCGAAGTCGATTGTCTCGCCCGCCACCTGCATGTTGTCGGTGTTCATGACGCCGTGGATGAAGCCCACGCACATCCATTGCGCGATGAGCTTCGCCTGGCGGGCGATGACGCTGCGGAGGAAATGCCGCGCTGGTGCAAAACCCGGCGGCGGGGCGGGGAAATTGCGCGCCAGTTCGTGCGTCAGCAGGGCCTCGATGGCTTCCGCATCGCGATGGACGGCGGCCAGCTGGAACGTGCCGACGCGCACATGGCTGCGGGCGATACGCGTGAGGACGGCGCCCGGTTCCTTGCGCTGGCGATGAACCGCTTCGCCTGTTGCGACCACGGCAAGGGCGCGTGTCGTGGGAATCCCCAGTCCGGCAAAGGCCTCGCTGACGATGTATTCGCGCAGCATGGCGGAGAGCGTGGCGCGGCCATCGCCGTTGCGGGCGAAGGGGGTGGGCCCCGAACCCTTCAGATGCAAGTCGTAGCGGGTTCCGTCCGGAGCCAGCCACTCGCCCGCAAGCTGGGCGCGGCCATCGCCGAGGAGTGGCGAGAAGCCACCGAACTGGTGTCCGCTGTAGGCCATGGCAATGGGGCGCGCGCCGGGGAGCGGCCTGTTTCCGGCGAGGGCCTGCAAGGCATCGTCCGAGCGCAGCCATGCGATGTCGAGGCCAAGCGTTTCCGCCAGCGCCTCGTTGCGCAACACCCAGGATGGATTGGCCACGGGGTCGAGTGCGGCGCCATGATGGAAGAGCGCGGGAAGGTCCGTGTAGGTGATGGGGAAGGTGGGCGTTTGCGCGTGCGCCATCAGTTCTCGCCGGGGCGGCGCAGCCAGCCCACGTCCGGATAGGCAATCGGCTCCTTGGCCGAGAAGAGGAAGCGCCGGAAAATCTCGCTGTAGCCCTGCATGGTGTAGCCGTTGTTGCGGGTGACCATCTCGTCCTTCTCGGCGGCATAGTAGTCAGGGATCTTGTACCACGGCAGGGCGGGCTTGGTGTGATGGGCCACATGCAGGTTGTTGTTGAGGAAGAGCAGCGACCAGAAGGGATGCGCCTCCACGATGATGGTGCGGTGCTGGGCATTGGCTGCCGCCTGGTGTTCGCAATAGGACCGCACCAGCGCCAGTGACAGGCCGGGATAGGCGATGAGCAAGTAATATTTCCAGAACGGCATGCCTGCGACCACTGTGATGAGGACGAAGGAGATCACGCAGGAGACGGCAAAAACCGCCCACTCCTTGCGGCGGTAGCTGTCGCCTTTCAGGACGAGGGCGATCTCCGACACCCAGATGCGCACAATGCTGACGGCAGGACCGATGAGCATGCGGCCGGCAAGGGTGTGGTTGATGTGGAAGAAGAATCGCTTCACCGCGCCCGCGTTGGCCCAGTCGTCGGGCAGGAGATAGTAGGATTCGGGATCACGCGCCGGGTCGGTGAGATCGATGTCGTGATGGTGCTGCAGATGCGTGTCGCGGTAGCGGCCATAGGGCAGCCAGAAGGTGGGCGTGACGAAGACGAGCAATTCGTTCAGCCAGCGCTTGCGGGTGGGATGGCCATGCAGAACCTCGTGCTGCAAGGAGGCATGGAGCGAGGCAAAATACGCACCGATGGGCAGCAGCCACCAGGGCAGCACGGCGTGGTTCCAGACCAACGTGGCGAGGACGCCATAGACGAGGGCAATCAGTCCGATGGTCGGCCATTCGATGCGGGCCGTGCGGGTTTCAACATAAGCCATGCCATATTTTAACGGCGCAAACCCCCCGTCGCAATGCAACAAAATTCACCAGTTGTCGGCTGCGCCAAAATCGGGCCATGTCGCTGTCCATGTTCGCAACCCTGCAGATGTATGACTTCCCCGAAGCGCGTGAGGCAACGGATGCGTGGTGGGCCGCCATTGCGCGGCGGGCGGGTGTGGCAGCGGCCCTGTCGCGCCCTGAGGATTACATGGGAGCGTGGGCGCGGAGCGACCTCGCCTTCAGCCAGACCTGCGGCTATCCCTTCACCCACGGCTTCCGGGGCGCTCTCACCCTGGTGGGTACGCCCCATTATGCCGTGCCGGGGTGCGAAGGCTTCCGCTACTGCAGCTTTGTGTTTGCGCGCAGCGCGCGTCCGTCAGCCGATTATCGCGGCGCCACGGCGGCGGTGAACACGCCGGATTCCATGTCGGGCATGCTGGCCCTGAAGGCGTTCTTCGCCGGGCACGCGCGTGATGGACAGTTCTTCGGCCGGGCGGTGCTGTCCGGCGGCCACCTCAAGTCTCTCGCCCTGCTGCAAGCGGGCACGGCTGATGTCTGCGCCATTGATGCCGTGTGCGTGGAATATGCGCGGCGCTTTCATCCGGACCTCCTGGAAGGGTTGCATGTGGCAGGGCAGTCTCCCCTTGTTCCGGGGCTCCCGTACGTGACACGCGAAGCCGATCCCCGGCGCTGGCAGGAGGCCGTGGCGGCCTGCTGTGCCGATCCGGAGCTTGCCGATGTGCGGGCGCGGCTGATGATCTCCGGCTTCACCGCGACACAGCCCTCGGACTACGACGCCATTCTGCGCCTTGAGGAAGATGTGGAGCGGCAGGGCGGCCTCGCGCTTCTCTGACGCCAGCGCCGGGGCGGACATGGCTGCACCACAATTTTCGTGTTAGTGCGGCAGCATGCAACCGGGGCGACTTCTCCTATTTGTCATTGCACTGCTTCTTGGCGGCGGCCCAGCGGGGGCTGCCGGAAGCATGGGCGTTGGTGAAACAGCCCGGCTCATCCGGCATGCGGAAAAGAATGTGGGTGACGCCGAAGGCTGGGCCATCGACATCATCAGCGCGCTCGCCGTTCACCAGCTTGACCAGGGCCGCGAGAATGTCTGCGCCGTCATTGCCGTCGTCGACCAGGAGTCGGGCTTCGTTGCCGATCCCGCCGTGCCGGGCCTTGGCAAGCTGTCGGAACAGGCCTTGCGGGTGAAGCTCGGCAAGGTTCCAGTCGCTGGCGGCGTGGCGCTGCGCTGGCTCGAACGCAATCCCTCGCCGCAGGCCAGCTTCATGGCCCGCATCCGTGCGGCGCGGACGGAGCGCGACCTCGACCTCGTCTACCGTGCGCTCATCGACCATGCCGGGCAGAAGTCGGGCTTGTCGGAAGTCGTGCAGCTTGGGCTTCTCAATCGCATCATCGAGGACAAGAACGAGATCGACACGGCGGGCTCCATGCAGGTGTCGGTGAAGTTCGCCCTTGATCTGGCGCGGCGGCGGCGCTGGCTGCCGATGATGCTGGGTGACGTTTATGCGGTGCGCGACCAGCTCTACACCCGTCAGGGCGGGCTCTATTATGGCGTGCCGCAATTGCTCGCCTACGAGACGGGCTATGCCCGCAAGATCTACCGCTTTGCCGATTACAACGCGGGCCGCTACGCCAGCCGCAACGCGGCCTTCCAGCAGGTGCTCGCCACGCTGGCGGGAACCGATCTCGCGCTCGATGGTGACCTGCTGCGCTACGGCAAGGCAGGCGAAGCCCTTTCCACCGTCACCAGCAGCGAGAAGGCGGCGCGGGCGGCCAGCAAGAAATTCGCGCTTGGCCTCACGGACGCGGAGATCAGGGACGATATGTCCCACGAGAAGAGCGCCGATTTCGTCAGCACGCGGACATTCACGGCGTTCCGCGATGCCTATGCCCGCAAGACCGGCAAGCAGCCTGTCTTTGCCATTCTTCCCGTGATCCGGCTCTCAAGCCCCAAGATCCGCCACAGCATGACCACCCGCCTGTTCGCGGAAAGCGTGGAGAAGCGCTATCAGTCATGCATGGCGGCGAAGTGAACCCTATGCCTTGATCCGCTTGTTCTCCGGATCGACCAGCGGTCCAAGGTGGGGCACGGCCTTCACGGTCTCCTTGGCGACGACGAGTTCGTAGCTTCCGTTCATCACGTAGTCCGCCGTCACGCCATCGGGATGGCGCACGTAGCCGTAGCCGACGGGACGGCCCACGGTGTAGCCGTAGCCGCCGCTGGTGAGGTATCCCGCAAACTGGCCGTTGCGGAGGATGGTCTCGCGGCCCACCAGCACGATGTCTTCGCGCGTGGTGGTGAAGCCGGTCAGCATCTTCTTCGGGGGCTGGCCCGCCTTGTCCTCCAGCGCCTTGCGGCCGAGGAAATCGGCATTGCCCTTCAGTTTCACCGCCCAGCCGAGGCCCGCCTCGAAGGGCGTGTCGTTGGGCGTGATGTCGGAGGACCAGGCGCGATAGCCCTTTTCCAGCCGCAGCGATTCCAGCGCGCGATAGCCCGCGAGTGCCAGTCCACGGGGTTCACCCGCCTGCATGAGGGCGTCGAACACCGCGCCGATCCCGGCCACGGGCACGTGAAGTTCCCACCCCAGTTCACCCACATAGGTGACGCGCAGTGCCCGCACCGCCTGGCCTGCAATGGAAATGACGCGCGCCTGTGCGAAGGGGAAACCCGCACCGGAGATGTCGTCCCTGGTCACGGCGGAAAGAATGTCCCGGGCGCGGGGCCCCATCAGCACCAGCGTGCCCCAGGCTTCGGTCACGTCGTTGAGGCTGCAAGTGGTGCCGTCCGGTACATGATCCTTGATCCAGTGGAAGTCGTGGGTGCGGAAACCCGTGCCCGTGACGACGTAGTAATGGTCATCGGCAAGCCGCGTCACCGTCAGGTCGCATTCGATGCCGCCGCGCGAATTCAGCATCTGCGTGTAGACAACGCTGCCCACGGGTTTTGAAATGCGGTTGGCGCAGATCCATTCCAATGCAGCAGTGGCATCCTGGCCTTTCACTTCGAACTTGGCGAAGGACGACTGGTCGAACAGGCCTGCGCGCTCGCGCACGGCCTTGTGTTCGGCACCGGCGTTGGCGAACCAGTTCTGCCGCCCCATGGCATATTCATCGCGGGCCACCTGGTCGGCGTCGGCGAACCAGTTGGGGCGTTCCCAGCCGAGTTTCGCACCGAAGCAGGCACCACGCGCCTTCAGCCGCTCATAGAGCGGTGAGACGAGATAGGGCCGCCCGCTCTCATATTCCTCATGAGGGTAGGCGATGGTGTAATGCTTGCCATAGGCCTCCAGCGTGCGCTCGCGCACGAAGCCGCGGTCCTCGTGCAGGCTTGCGAAGCGGCGGATGTCCACGGTCCACAGGTCCATGGGCGCTTCGTTGCGCGCCACCCAGTCCGCCAGCACCCAGCCCGCGCCTCCGCCCGAGGCAATGCCGAAGGCGTTGAAGCCTGCGCCCACGAACATGTTGGCGCATTCCGGCGCCTGGCCGAGGATGAAGTTGCCGTCGGGCGTGAAGCTCTCCGGCCCGTTGATCATCTGCTTGATGCCGGCCTTGGCCAGCGCCGGCACGCGGCGCAGGGCCGCCTCCATGTGCTGCTCGAAATGCTCGAAGTCATCTTCGAACAACTGGAACTCGAAGGTCGACGGCACGTCGCCATCGGTCCAGGCGATGGGATCGGGTTCGTAGCCACCGAAGACGAGGCCGCCCACTTCCTCCTTGAAGTAGGTGAGGAGGTCGGGATCGCGGATGGTCGCTGCATCCGGCGAGAGGCCAGGAATCTTCTCGGTGACGACATACTGGTGCTTCACCGGTTGCAGCGGCACGTTGACGCCCGCCATCCCGCCGATCTGCCGGGCCCACATGCCGCCGCAGTTCACAACCTTCTCCGTGGTGATGGTGCCCTTGCTGGTGCGCACGGCGGTGATGCGGTTGTTGGCCATGTCGAAACCTTCGACACGCGCGTGCTCGACGATGGTGGCACCGTGCATGCGCGCGCCCTTGGCCAGCGCCTGCGTGATGTCGGAGGGGGAGGCCTGACCGTCGGTCGGCAGGAAACTTGCGCCCACGAGATCATCGACTTCCATCAGCGGCCACATCTTCTTCACCTCGGCGGGCGAGAGGAGATGCATCTCCATGCCGAAGCTCTGGGCCGTGGTGGCGAGGCGCTTGAATTCGGTCCAGCGGTCGGGCGTGGTGGCGAGGCGCAGGCACCCGGTCATCTTCCAGCCGGTCTGCAGTCCCGTCTCGGCCTCCAGCTTCTTGTAGAGATCAACCGAATATTTCAGCACCTGGGTGATTGACGCCGACGAGCGCAACTGGCCCACCAGTCCCGCCGCATGCCAGGTGGAGCCGGAGGTGAGGCGGTTCTGTTCGAGCAGCACCACCTTCAGCTTGTGGTCGCGCGCCAGATGATAGGCGGTGGAGCAGCCGATGATGCCGCCGCCGATCACGACGGCATCGGCATGGCTGGGAAGGGCAGTCGTCATTCAGGCAAAGTCCTTGCTGTAGGCGGCGTGGATGGCCTCGAAGCGGCCGACATATTCAGCCGCATAGGCCACGTAATCGACGCCGGGTGCGGCGAGGAACAGTTCCGAAATCATGCCCCACATGGCCTCGCGGAGGGCCGCGGCCACCTTCATGGCATAGTAGGCGCGGGCGAGGGCAAGGTCCGGGGCCTTGCCGAAATAGGCGCGCAGCATCTCGGCTTCCATGGTGGCATCGAAGCTGTTGGCGGCGGCAATGTTGGCGAGGTCGAACATGGCCGTGCCGAAGGCGCCGTATTCCCAATCAATGAGCCAGAGGCGCTTGTCATCCGCCATGAAGTTGGTGGGCAGGAGGTCGTGGTGGCCGAAGATCACCGGCAGCGGCACCTGGGCGGCCTCAAGGCCGTCGGTGATCTTCATCCAGTCCTGCAGGCGCGGCGTACTGCGGTGATGGGCGATGCGCAGCGTCTCGGCATAGTCACGCAGGATCTGGAACACCCAGAAGATGGCGCCTTGCCCGCGGATGCGGTGGCCCATGTCACGATGGGTGCGCATGACGAGGTCGAGACAGCGCTGCCAGTCCTGACGGACGTCGGGTTCGGCGAAGGTCCGGGCCTCGATGAAGCGCACCACCATCACGCCGTCACGGGCGAAGACGAGTTCAGGCGAGAGCCCGGCCTCGAAGGCGGCGCGGTGGGCATGGGCTTCACGGGCGCGGGAGACCTGGTGGAACGGGTAGTCGGCGCCGACACGGGCCACAAAACGGCCGGTGGCATCATCCACCACGAAGGCGGCGTTGCTCACGCCACCCTTCAGCGGCGTCATGTTGCGGATGCCCTGCCACAGCGACAGGCCGCGCACGGCCTGTTCCACATCGGCCATATCGTGGGACGGAAGATCAGCCATGGGGCTGCTTCTGGTGTTTCGGTCGGAACGGCATGGGAGAAAAAAGCCCCCGGGGTTGCAGGTTGCGCGATTGGGAGATGGCAGAAATGGCAGGGAAGCCACCGCTGGATTTCTCCAGCCACCTCATCCACCTGACCGGGGGCGTGCTCAGATGTGTGAGGTGCCCCCGGAGGAGGGTGGCTCCCAGAATGCCCAAACTCACAAGGAGCCCGGGCACAGATGCGACGCTACCTCTTTCACATGCGGCGTCAATTCTTTTGTTGGTACTATGAATTTTTTTGTTGATTTACCCCCAAATTGCGTGTTCAACTGTTGCATTGACTGCGTAAAATCAACAGAAAACCACATTCAGCCGATGGCAAACCACAAAATCTCCGTCAGACTCGGTCAAATCATGGGTCTCATCGCCCAGCAGGGCACCCTCACGGTCGCTGAACTGGCCAAGACGCTCGGCGTCTCGGAGGAAACGGTGCGCCGCGATGCCCGGCAACTGGAAGAGCGGGGCGACGTGCTCAAGCTCCATGGCTCGCTCGCCCTGCCGCATCATGTGGGGGAAGCGCCGTTCGAGCGGCGCATGCGCGAGAATGCGGAATCGAAGCGCAGCATTGCCCGGGCCGCCCTGGCGCTGGTCGAGGACGGCGACAGCCTCATCATTGATACGGGCACCACCACCAGCATCTTCGCCCAGGAACTGCGCAGCCGCCGCGGCCTCACCATCGTCACCAATTCGTCGGACATCGCGCGCACACTTGCCACCGTGAACGGAAACCGTGTCTACATGGCCGGCGGCGAGTTGAAGGCCGACAATGGGGCCGCCTTCGGGCCGCCCGCAGTCGAGTTCATCTCCCGCTTCCGGGTGCGGCACTCCTTCATCTCAATCGCGGCGCTTCATGCCATCGACGGACCCATGGACATGGCCTTCGAGGAAGCGGAACTGGCGCGCATGGCGCTGTCGCGCTCGGACAGCCGCATCATCCTCTCGGACAGCAGCAAGTTCGGCAAGACCGCCCTCGTCAAGGTTTGCGACTTTTCGGAGATCAACCGCCTCTACAGCGATGAGATGCCGCCACCGGACCTTCTGGCCGCCCTGGAGAAGGCGGGCGTCAAACTCCATGTGTCGCGCGCCCCGGTGAGCGGGTAGGCCGGTTGCATGATGGTGAATCCGCTTGCCGCACCGTGGTGTCGCAGACGGTTGACCAACCCCCTCCGCATAGACCAAACTGCACTTCTCAATCCAAACAGGTGAATGATGCGATACGAATCTCCGGCAACGACAAAAGAGGCCTGCGCCCTTTTGGCCAAGGAAAAAGGCACAGCCTTTGTCCTGGCAGGTGGAACCGATCTTCTGGTGAAGATGAAGGCCGGCATGGTCGAGCCCGACCTGGTGGTGGACATCAAGCGCATCAAGGGCATGCGCGACATCAAGAAGACAGCCAGCGGATTTGTCATTGGCGCGGCAACGCCCAACGTCGCGCTGTCGGAAAACGCCGCCTTGCTGAAGGCATGGCCTGGCGTTGTGGAAGCCGCCCAGCTCATCGGCTCGAAGCAGGTGCAGGGCCGCTGCACCATGGCCGGCAACCTGTGCAATGCCTCGCCCGCCGCCGATGCCGTTCCGGCACTCGTTGCCGCCGGGGCGAAGGTCGTTCTTGCCAGCGTGAATGGCAAGCGCAAGCTCGCCGTTGAAGATGTGCCGGCCGGCGTTGGCCGCACGGTGCTGAAGAAGGGCGAGATCGTCGAGGCCATCGAACTTCCCGCCAAGAAGCCCAAGTCGGGCGATGCCTACCTGCGCTTCATTCCGCGCACGGAAATGGACATTGCCGTCGTTTCCTGCGGCGTGAACCTGACCATCGACGGCAAGGGCGTCATCACCGCGGCGCGCGTGGCGCTCGGCGCCGTTGCCCCCACCGTGCTGCTGGTCAAGGATGCGGCCAAGGCCATCATCGGCTCGAAGCTCGATGATGCTGCCAAGGCCAAGCTCGCCGCCGCCGCATCCGCCGCCTGCCGTCCCATCGACGACAAGCGCGGCACCGTTGAATTCAGAACCGAAGTGGCTGGCGTCATGGCGCGCCGGGCCGCAGAAATCGCGTATGCCCGCGCAGGAGGCAAGTGATCATGGCCGTACTCGTCAAGACAACCATCAACGGCGACACGGTCGAATACGCCTGCCAGCCCGATGAACCGCTGCTCGATGTGCTGCGCAACCGCCTTGGCCTCACCGGTGCCAAGGAAGGCTGCGGCACGGGCGATTGCGGCGCCTGCTCGGTGATCGTGGATGGCCGGCTCACCTGCTCGTGTCTCGTCCTCGGCGCGGAAATGGAAGGCCGTACGCTGGAAACGATCGAAGGCATGGCCACTGGCGACAAGCTGCATCCGCTGCAGCAGCAGTTCATCGATCACGCTGCCCTGCAGTGCGGTGTGTGCACGCCGGGTTTCCTGATCGCGGCGAAGGCGCTGCTCAGCAAGAACCCCGATCCGAGCGAAGAGGAAATCCGCTTCGGCCTCGCCGGAAACCTGTGCCGCTGCACGGGTTATGACAAGATCGTGCGTGCCGTGCAGGCCGCCGCCAAGGAAATGAGGGGAGCATAAGAGATGCCGCTCGACACATCACTCGTTCGCAAGCCCTTCAAGGTCATCGGTACGCGCGTGCGCCGTCCCGATGGCATCGACAAGGTGACGGGCCGCGCCAAATACGGCGCGGATGCCTTCGCGCCGGGGCAGCTCGTGGGCCTCGTCGTCCGCAGTCCCCACGCCCATGCCTTGATCAAGAAGATCGACACCTCGAAGGCTGAAAAGCTGCCGGGCGTGAAGGCGATCGTCACCTCCGCCGACCTGCCGGATCTCACCGGCGGCGACCGCGGCATGCGTGACATTCTTGAAAACTGCATGGCGCGCAAGAAGGCGCTCTATGACGGCCATGCCGTCGCTGCCATCGCGGCGGTGGACATGCACACGGCCAAGCAGGCGGCAAAGCTCATCAAGATCGACTACCAGGTCTTGCCGCACGTCACCGAAGTGGATGAAGCGCTGAAGCCGACCGCGCCGCTGCTGCACGACGACATCTTCACCGACGGCATCGAGCCCAAGCCCACGAAGCCGTCCAACTTCGTCAAGATCGCCGAATATGGTCATGGCGACGTGGAAGCCGGTTTCAAGGATGCCGATGTCATCATCGAGAAGTCCTACAAGACCGAGCAGACGCACCAGGGCTACATCGAGCCCCATGCCTGCCTCGCCAACGTTTCGCCTGATGGCACGGGCGAGTTGTGGGTGACGACGCAGGGGCCGTTCGTGTACCGCAACCAGTGCGCCCAGCTTCTCGGCATGGACATCAACAAGCTCCGGGTCACGTCGTCGGAAATCGGCGGCGGCTTCGGCGGCAAGACGCACGTGTGGGGCGAACCCATCGCGCTCGCCCTGTCGCGCAAGGCCAACCGCCCGGTGAAGCTGGTGATGACGCGTGACGAAGTGTTCCGCGCCACGGGCCCGACCTCGTCGTCGTCCATCGACGTCAAGATCGGCGTGAAGAAGGACGGCACGATCACCGCCGCCTTTGCCGAACTGCGTTACCAGAACGGCGCCTTCCCCTTCACCTGGGCCGAATTCGGCGCCATGACGTGCTGGGCCTGCTACGACTTCAAGAACGTGAAGTCGGTTTCGAAGGACGTGGTGCTCAACCGTCCGAAGTGCGCGGCCTATCGCGCGCCCTCGGCGCCCATTGCGGCCTTCGCGGTGGAAAGCACCATGGACATGGTGGCCAAGGCCATCGGCATGGACCCTGTCGAACTGCGCATCAAGAACGCGGCCAAGGAAGGCTCCAAGTCGTCCTACGGTCCGGTCTATGGTCCGATCGGCATCGGCCCGACGCTGGAAGCCGCCAAGAACCATCCGCACATGAAGGCACCGCTCGGCCCCAACCAGGGCCGCGGCATGGCCTGCGGCTTCTGGTTCAACTTCGGTGGCCAGACCTGCGTTGACGTCAACGTGACGCCGGACGGATCGGTGACGGTCGCGGTCGGCACTGTGGACGTGGGCGGCAGCCGCGCTTCGCTGGCGCTTGCCGTGGCGGAAGAACTGGGCGTTCCCTACGAGCAGGTCCGCGTGATCGTGGCCGACACCTCGTCGCTCGGCCACAACGACATGACCGACGGTTCGCGCGGCACCTTCTCGTCGTCCATGGCGGCGGTCGATGCCACGCGCAAGGCGGTCCAGACGCTCCGTGAACGCGCTGCCAAGATCTGGGAAATCCCGGTCGAGGAAGTGGAATGGGTCGATGGCCAAGCCCGCGCCGTGGGTGAAAAGCACGGCAACAAGGCCGCGCTCTCGGTCAAGGACATCGCCGCACAGGCCGCCAACACCGGTGGCCCCGTGGCGGGGCATTCGGAAATCGTTGCCGATGGCGCTGGCGTTTCCTTCGCCACGCACATCTGTGACGCCGAGGTCGATCCGGAAACGGGCCGCACGACCATCAAGCGCTACACGGTCATCCAGGACGCGGGCAAAGCCATGCATCCCGCCTACGTGGAAGGCCAATACCAGGGCGGTGCCGCACAGGGCATCGGCTGGGCGCTGAACGAGGAGTATGTCTACGGCAAGGACGGACGCCTGCAGAACCCGGGCTTCCTCGACTACCGCATTCCGGTGTGCTCCGACCTTCCGATGATCGACACGCAGATCCTGGAAATCCCCAACCCGAACCACCCCTATGGTG
>CALMLK010000066.1 GCA_937868035.1 uncultured Alphaproteobacteria bacterium | reverse complement strand
CCTGCGCGGCTCGCGCCGCCCGAGATGCCGCATGCACCTTCAATTCGCGCTGGCGCATGCGGATTTCCGCGCGCTGTGCCTGATAGGCCTCGAACTTTGCCTGGTCCTGCACGCGCTGCTCTTCTTCCGCTACCGCAAGCTTCTCTTCTTCCGTCTTCAACCGTTCCAGCTCAGCAAGATCGCGCGCCAGGAATTCATGGCCGAGCTTCGAGGCCAGTGCGGCTGAACTGGAACGCCGGTCCAGCGCGCCGGGCGGCCCTGAATAGGTGATCGTCACCGGCGGCAATTCGGGGCGCTCCGTCAGCGTCACGGCCGTGGCAAGGTCGATGCGGCGGTCGGCGAGATCAGCGCTGAGCGCAATCTCGCTCAACGTGCCGATGCCGCTCACCCGTGTCGGCGTGGAGGTGAGCAGGCCCTTCTTCACCTCGAAGCTGCCGCCTGCTGATTCCGCCTTGAGGCCGGCGTCTCCTTCGAGAGCGGCAAGCGCTGCGCGCAAGTCACCTGCCGTCTTCACGCCTGCGACCTTGGCCGCAAAGGCTTCGGGCGCGAGTCTGGCAAAGACGAGATCGGTGCCCGTGTAGGACCCCTTGCCTTCAAGCCCCGCCAGTGCCGCAGCAGGACTGCGGCCCGTGCCCGCCAGTTCGCCGCTGATCACGACATGGCCGGAGCCCAGCTGTTCACCTGTTGTGGCCGTCAGCACCTGGCCCACGTCAATCGGCAGCTTGCCCTTGGCCTTGGCATCGAACACGCCTTCATTCGCCGTCACCTCGACGTCGAATTCAAGCTCCGGCGCGGTGGGCGCCAGAAGATCGAACTTGCGGCTCTTGCCCAGCGTGATGCCCACGGCCGTCTCTTTCAACTGGTCGCCGAACGGCATGGCCAGCGTGCGTGGACGGAGCCAGATCTCGCCTTCGAACAATCCGTCATCCGGTCCGGCGAAAGAGGTCGAGAGGTCAACGTCGCTGCCGCGCCACGGCATGAAGGTCAGCGCCAGCAGGCGCGACAGCGCCACATCGCCCACATTGAAATCCGCAGCGAGCTTGCCGTCCTTGTCGATGGCAGCTTCGCCCGCCAGTGACAACCCGGCGTGATCTCCCACCACATCCGTGACCGCGATCCCGCCGTCCTTCGGCGTCACCTTGAAGGCAACGCGCACCGGCCCGCCCGGCCCCTCCACCTGCGGCACGCCCAGCGCGCGCAGGAGCGGCCCCACGTCGTCGGCAAAGAGACTCGCCGCGCCCGACATGGCTGAATAGGGTTCGGCGGGTTTCAGGCTGCCATCGAACGACAACCGCGCGCCATAGCCCCGCGCTTCAATCTTGCTGGCAAAGCCACCGCTCTTCGATCCGGAGAACGACAACGCCACGCTGCCGGGACTGGCGGCCATGGCCTTGCTGTCGATCCCCGCCAAGGCCATGAGGCGGGCCGCATCCGGCGCATCCACGGTTCCTTCCAGCGACACGCGGGCATCCGCACCGCGCTCCAGTTCCGTGATCCCGCCGGTGAATTTCAGCGTGAACGGGGCAGCTGTACCCGTGAGCGCATAGGTGAGGATGGGGCCGTTTGAATCGGGCTTCGCATTGAAGGTGAAGGCGACGTTGCTCTGGCCCAGCGCGCGCGTCCACTGCGCGCTCGCGTCCGTCAGGCCAAGAAGGCGGAGGAAACCGCGCGGATCATCAGCGACCAGCGTGGCCGTCACATCGCCCGAAGGCCCCTCGGCATTGCTCAGGATCAGTCCATCCGCCTTGACGCGCGCTCCTCCCACCGATCCGATGTCGAAGGCCTTGATCTCGAAGCCGCTCTGGCTGGTGCCCACATCAAGCGCCACGTCCTGCGCCCGCACGCCATTGAGCAGGACGGTGCCCGCATCCAGCACCACATGGTTCTCCAGCGTCTGCGCGCCATGGAGCAGCGGATCGAGAATGCCCAGAAGGTCAAAGGCATGGGCCTGCGCGCTGCCGCCTGCTTCCACCGTCACAAGCGAATCCAGGTCCAGCGACGGCGTGGTGATGCGGGTGGTGAGCGATGGCACCTGCCCCTGCCGCAGCACGGCCTCGCCCTCGCCCGGCAATCCTTCCAGTTCGTAGCGCACTGACTTGAGCGACATCTGCGACGGCGACCACGCCAGGTCGCCTTGCAGTTTCAAGCGGCCCCGGCTGCCCTTCCACCAGCTGTCAAACCCGGCCTTGCGCGACGGCATGGCCCAGCCCGCGAAGGCGCGGAGGTCGCTGCTCTCGAAGGCCAGCACGCCGGAAAGCGCGGTGTCACCATCCTTGCGCGCCACCTTGCCTTCGGTGAGGCGCATGGCGGAACGGCCGGGCAATCCGGCGCGCGCGTTCTCGATGTCGATGCCGGCTGGCGTGATATGTGCAGCCAGTTGCACGTCATTCATGGTCTCGCCGCCCGCCGTGAGCACCGTCACGTCCAGGCCAAAGCGCACGTCCAGCTTCTGCGGCAGATTGCGCAACAACGAATGCGAAACGGCCAGCACACCCCCGCTCCGCCAGGCGGCCAGCGTCTCCGCGCCGAGCATGGTGTCAAGGTTCACCCGTGGAGCCTTCAGCGCGATGTTGCCCGTGAGAGCGTTGCCAAGGTCAATGCCCGCCGTGCCTTCCACAAGCGTGCCCGAGTCCCGCGCATCCGCCGGGGTAATCTTGATCTCGCTGAGCTCCGCCCTTTCAGCCGAGGCCTTCAACTTGGCCCGCAGTGCCAGCGGCCGGAGGCCGCCTTCCACGCTGCCCTTCTGGCCTTCCGCCTCCTGCGCCAGAACACTCACGTCGCCGTCAAAGGCGCCGTCCTTCCAGCCGCCATCCAGCGCCGCGACAGGAAGCGACGGATCACCGGGTGTCACCTTGATGCCGAAGCGAAACGGTTCGGCGTCCGTGTAGGCACCACTCGAGAAGGTGAAGGCCATCGGCATTTCCCGCCAATAGCCCGTGCCCCGCAGACGCCACGGCCCCTCGATCGCATCCGCCGACATGTCCGCATCGATGGTGGAGATGTCGGTGACGAGCCCCTGCTTTCTGTCATCCAGGCGGATCGTGCCGCTGAACAACCGGATCTGGTCCAGGCGCACATTGGCAAGCAGGCTGGAGCGCCGCAGGTCTTCGTCCGGCGATAGGAGCCAGTTCACCGCGCCTGCATCGGTGCGGATCAGCGTGACCCGCGGTTCCAGCAGTTCCACGCTCTCCACGTTGAGATTGCCATTGAGGAGGCCGCCGAGTTGCAGAGACAGCGTCAGCGTGTCGGCATGGATGAGCGGCGCGCCCTCGATGCCATCCGGATTGCCGATAGCCACATTGTGCGCGGTGAGCTTCGGCCACGGAAACAGGCGGATCTGCACATCGCCGCCGATCTGCACGTTGCGGCCCGTCAGGCGGTGTCCATAGGCTTCAAGACTGCCCTTGTAGCCATTCCAGTTCACCACATAAGGCGCCGCCAGCAACGCCGCCACCACCACCAGCAGCAGGACGCCGAAATAGAAAACCGGTGATTTCCAGACGCTCATGCGGACCTCTGTCCCACGTTAGTCCAAGCATCATGGTTTTCAAATGGCCGCATTCTTCCCCGGGTTCATGATGTTGAGCGGGTCCAGTGCGCGCTTGATCGCCTGCATGGTTGCGAGTGCGGGGCCATGTTCGAGTGCCAGATAGGCCCGCTTGCCGGAGCCGATGCCGTGTTCCCCGGTGCAGGTGCCGCCCATCGCCAGCGCCCGGTGGATCAGCCTGTCATAGGCCAGCTTCACCCGCTTCACTTCCGCTGCATCCTCAACGTCGGCAAACAGCACCACGTGGAAATTGCCGTCGCCCACATGGCCGATCATGGGGCCATAGATGTCGTTGGCCTCAAGGTCCTTGCGTGTCTCCTCCACGCATTCTGCGAGACGCGAGATCGGCACGCACACGTCGGAGGCAAAACTCTCGGACTTGCCGGCCTTGATGTTCTTGGTCGCCCAGAAGGCATCGTGCCGCGCCTGCCACAGCCGCGCCCGGTCTTCTTCCTTCGTGGCCCAGTCGAAAGCCCCGCCGCCATGCGACGCGGCAATCTCCGCAAAGCGTTCCGACTGTTCCCGCGTCCATGCCTCGGTGCCATGGAATTCCACAAACAGTGTGGGTGACACGGGCAGCGTGAGTTTGGAATAGGCGTTGATGGCCTTGATGTGTTCGGCATCGACCAGTTCGATCCGCGCCACGGGAATACCCATCTGGATCGTCTCGATCGCCGTCTTGCAACAGGCTTCCACCGAGGGGAAGGCGCACACGCCCGCCGCAATCGATTCCGGAATGCCGTAGAGCCGCAACTGCACCTCGGTGATGACGCCGAGTGTGCCCTCCGATCCCACCATGAGGCGCGTGAGGTCATAGCCAGCCGACGACTTGCGCGCCCGCGTGCCGGTGCGGATCACCGCGCCATCGGGCATCACCACGGTGAGGCCGAGCACATTTTCCTTCATCGTGCCGTAACGCACCGCGTTGGTGCCCGAGGCGCGCGTCGCCGCCATGCCGCCGAGGCTCGCATCCGCACCCGGGTCGATGGGGAAGAACAGGCCCTGGTCCCGCAGGTGCGCGTTCAAGGCCTTGCGCGTCACGCCCGCTTCCACGCGGCAGTCCAGGTCTTCACCATTCACTTCAAGGATGTGATTCATCCCGCTGAGATCAATGGATATTCCTCCGTAGGGTGCGGAGAAGTGTCCTTCCAGTGAGGTGCCGGTGCCGTAGGGAATGACCGGCACCCGATGGGCCGCGCAGATGCCGACGATGGCGGAAACTTCCGCTGTCGTCCTGACGAACGCCACCGCATCTGGGGCAGCTCCCTCGTTCCACGTCTGGTCTTTCCCGTGCTGCTCGCGCACTGCCTGCGCCGTTGAAAGCCGTTCACCCAGGAGGTCACGGATTTTGCCGATGGCATCCGTTGTGCTGTTCTTCAAACGTGGTGTAGTCATGGCGCGAAGCTAACACAGCGAGTGTCAAACGCGATGCCTTTTCCCGCCCCCTACGTCTCCCGCGAAATGAAGATCGAACCGGAGTGGATCGACTACAACGGCCACTTCAACATGGCCTATTACAACGTGCTGTTCGACCGCGCGGCCGACGAGATCTTCGCCCTCGCAGGGCTTGGGCCTGACTATGTGAAGACCGGCAATTCCTTCTTCACGCTGGAAACCCACACCTCCTACCTCCGCGAACTCGCGCCCACCGACACGGTGAAGATCGATATCCAGTTTCTCGACCACGACCACAAGCGCGTGCACTATGTGCAAGCGATGCGCCACGCCACGGAAGGCTGGGTCTCCTGCGTGCTGGAGGTGATGGTCAGTCACGTCAGCCTCACCACCCACAGGACCTCGGAATTCCCGCCCGAGGTGGCGAAGAAAATCGCCGAAATCGCCCTCGCCCACAAATCCCTGCCCGTGCCCCCTCAGGTCGGCCACAAGATCGGCATTCCGCGGAAGGCGTGACAGACGTGCCGGGGCGATGCCCCCGGCCCCCAATTCCGATACACTTCGCGCCGCGCCGTGCATTTGCATCGCCAAATTGTGCAAACTGCCTCACTCTCGTCACATGGCTGTAAAGCTGGGGGCATATTTGGCTGTCACGACTGGGTTCAGCCGGACAACAGAGCCGGACCCGGAAAGGAGGCTGATGATGACACAGAACGGATTTGCCCATTTCGCGGACGCCCTCGTCTTCGTTCACGGCCACAAGGCCCTGGCCGAGGCAGCGCGCCACGCGGAACTCTGCGAGCGCGCAGGCGATATGGAAACCGCCGACCGCTGGCGCCGTGCCATGGATCATGTGAAAGCCGTAAAGCTCACGGGTACAAAGCAGAAACATTGCCTCGCCGCCTGAGGCCTGCTGCCCTATATAGGCCGGACAAGGAATCATTGCCCGGCCCATGTCCAACTCCCGAAATCCGCTCGACCTCGACAACTTCAACGAGGACGACCTCGCCGCACCGGCGACGCCCACGGGCGTCGTGCCGGGCGGCATTGCCGCGCGCGCGATGGCGGGGGCCGAGCCTCCCTATCTCAAGGGCCTGAACCCCGAACAGCGCGACGCGGTACTCTCGATCGACGGCCCGCTCCTCGTTCTCGCTGGCGCCGGCACCGGCAAGACCCGCGTGCTGACCACGCGGCTCGCCCATATCCTCAGTACACGGAAGGCCTTCCCCAACCAGATCCTCGCCGTCACCTTCACCAACAAGGCGGCGCGCGAGATGAAGGAACGGATCGGCATGCTGATCGGCGGCATGGTCGAAGGCATGACGTGGCTCGGCACCTTCCATTCCATCGGCGTGAAGATCCTCCGCAATCACTACGAACTCGCAGGACTCCGCAGCGGCTTCACCATCCTCGATGACGACGACCAGGTGCGCCTCCTGAAGCAGCTCCTGCAGGCCGGGAGCATCGACGAGAAGCGCTGGCCCGCGCGCCAGCTCGCCGCCCTGATCGACGGCTGGAAGAATCGGGGCCTGACGCCCGACCGCGTGCCCGCCGGTGAAGCCCACGCCTTCGCCAATGGCCTCGGCGGCAAGCTCTATGCTGATTACCAGCAGCGCCTGAAGACCGTGAATGCCTGTGACTTCGGCGACCTGCTTCTGGAAGTCCTGCGCCTGTTCCAGAATCATCCGGATGTGCTGAAGACTTACCAGCAGCGCTTCCGCTACATGCTGGTGGACGAGTACCAGGACACCAACATCGCGCAATATCTCTGGCTGCGCCTGCTGGCGGGCGGCCACCACAACATCTGCTGCGTGGGCGACGACGACCAGTCGATCTATGGCTGGCGCGGCGCGGAGGTGGATAACATCCTGCGCTTCGAGC
>CALMLK010000065.1 GCA_937868035.1 uncultured Alphaproteobacteria bacterium | reverse complement strand
TGGAGTGCGCCCAGGCGCTGGAGGCCGGCGGCGCCAGCGAGCTGGCCGTGCACGCGCGCACCAAGGCGCAGGGCTACCGGCCGCCGGCGTACTGGGAGGAGGTGGCCCGCGTGCGCGAGCAGGTACGCCTGCCCGTGGTCGCCAATGGCGACATCTGGACGGTGGAGGACGCCGCACGCTGTCGCGCGGTCACGGGTTGCAGCGCACTGATGCTGGGGCGCGGACTGGTGCGCCGGCCGGCGCTGGCGCGCGCCATTCGCCAGCGCGATGCGGGCGTGGCCAATGACCGGGCGGACCTTGATCCCACCGTCGCGGCGCTGCCCTGGCCGCGGGTTGTGCCGCTGCTGGCCCAGTTCTGGCAGGACGTGTGCGGCCGGGTCGAGCGCCGCCACCGCGCCGGGCGCCTGAAGCAGTGGCTGAACTACTTGCGCCACGCCTATTGCGAGGCGCAGCAGGCTTTTGACGCGCTGCGCCTCACCAACGAGCCCGAGGCCATCTCGGCCTGGCTACTGCAAAATCAGGAGCTGGTTGCGCTTGATGCAAGCGCGCCAGCGGTCGAAATCATCACATAAGTCGCTTGCGGCATCCAACCGAGGGAAGGAAATTTTCATGGCATCCAGCCTGCTGGCCCTGCTCGACGACATCGCCACCGTGCTCGACGACGTGGCCGTCATGACCAAGATCTCGGCCAGGAAGGCCGCCGTCATGAGCGACGACGTGGCCGTGCTGACCAAGCTGTCGGCGCAAAAGACCGCCGGCGTGCTGGGCGACGACCTGGCGCTCAACGCCCAGCAGGTCACCGGCGTGGCGGCCAACCGGGAGATTCCGGTGGTGTGGGCGGTAGCCAAGGGCTCGCTCGTCAACAAGGCCATCCTGGTGCCCGCCGCGCTGCTGATCAGCGCCTTCGCGCCCTGGGCGGTGACGCCGCTGCTGATGGTGGGCGGCGCCTACCTGTGCTTCGAGGGCTTCGAGAAGCTGGCGCACAAGCTGCTGCATGCCCAGGCCGAGGACGCGGCGCACGCGTCCGAACTGGAGGCCGCGCTGGCCGCCCCCGCGGTGGATCTGGCCGCGTTGGAACAAGACAAGATCAAGGGCGCGGTGCGCACCGACTTCATCCTCTCGGCCGAGATCATCGCCATCACCCTGGGCGCGGTGGCGCAGGCCGCCTTCTGGACGCAGGTCGCCGTGCTGGTGGGCATCGCCCTGATCATGACCGTGGGCGTGTATGGGCTGGTGGGCGGCATCGTCAAGCTGGATGACCTGGGCCTGTGGCTGAGCCGGCGCAGCAGTGCCGCGGCACGCAGCCTGGGCCGCGCCATCCTGGCACTGGCACCGTGGCTGATGAAGTTCCTGTCCGTCGCCGGCACGGCGGCGATGTTCCTGGTCGGCGGCGGCATCATCGCGCACGGCATTGGCCCGTTGCACCACGCGATCACCGACTGGACGCGCGCAGCCGGCGGCATGGGCTGGCTGCTGGAGATGCTGGCCAATGCCGTCGTCGGCATCGTCACCGGTGCCGTCGCGGTCGGGGTGACGATGCTGTACAGGAAATTGCGCGGTGGCGGCGGCGTGCCGTCGTCGGCGCGTTGAATCCGCGCAGACCCACATGCGGGGCTTTGCTCCCGTCTTGTTGCTGCCTTGGCCATTCGGCAAACCTTCAGCAGGCAATCATGCAGAAACTCGACAATATGGCGTTGTTCGTGGAGGTGGTCAAAGCCCGCGGCTTCAGGCAGGCTGCTGAGGCCATGGATATGCCTCTTTCTACCTTGTCGCGGCGCATCGCTGACCTTGAGCGGTCCATTGGGCTGCGTTTGATGAATCGCACGACGCGGCGCTTGGAGCTTACGGAAGCAGGAAATGTCTATTTTGAACGGTGCGTTCGCATCGTCGAAGATGCAAGGCAAGCCCATGAGCAGCTGGATGATTTTCTGGCCAAACCCAAAGGGCTGTTGCGCATCTCGCTCCCGGTGGATTTTGCGACGATCTACCTGAGCCCGATCATTTCCGGTTTTGCTCAAAGGTATCCGGACATCGAGTTCGAACTGAATCTGACTTCCAGGCGAGTCGATTTGATTGCAGAGCCGTACGATCTTGCCATTCGCATGGGTCGGCAACCCAATTCCAGCCTGGTTGCAAGTCTGTTGGCAACCATTCCGCGCTATCTGTTCGCGTCTCCGAAGTATCTATTGCAATCCGGCACGCCCACCGAGCCCGAACATCTGGCCCGATTCGAGTGCCTGCGCATGGGAACCCCCCAGGAACACCAAAAATGGACGCTGCGGCATGAGGGCTCGATCCATGAGCACCAGCACGCCGGGAAATTCAGTGTCAACAGCATGGGCATGTTGCGCACCCTCGCGCTGCACGATCAGGGCATTGCCGCGCTACCCGAGGCCATGGTCAAGGAAGATGTGGCCGCTGGAACTCTGACCCGGGTGTTGCCGGACTGGGAATTGACGCCCGTTCAGGCCTATGCGGTCACTGAAACACGTCTTGTTCCGGCAAAGACCCGCTGCTTCATTGAGTACTTGCGTGGCGCATTGAATCCCGAAGCGGCCGCGTAGTCGCTGCGCCGATGGCCTTGCAGGTTTGCACGGCCCCGCCCGCCGGTCGGTATCGTCCGACCGCGATGCCTGCGGGATTTGAGTCGCCGAGCTTGTCCCGAGCCGTTGCCGAGATCAGCCTTGCAGGGCCGGCGCCAACACGTCCTGCACGATCCGGCTGCCTTCGGGCGTGCTCCAGTCGTACGCCAGTTCGGCGATCACCTGGTTGGTGCTCGACAGCGTGGCGCCCGCCTGCTGCATGCGGCGCAGGGCCATGTCGTCCGCCATGACGCCCGGCGAACCGCCGGCATCGGCGATCACCTGCACCGCGTAGCCATCGCCGAGCAGACTCAGGGTCGGGTAGACCGTGCACACGTCGTTGGTGACGCCGGCGATGATGATCTTCTTGCGGCCGCTGCCCTTGACCGCGGCGGCGAAATGTTCGTCGTCCATTGCGTTGACGATGCCAAGGCGTTGAATACGGGAGGCATACGCCTCGGGCAGGATGTTTTCCAGTTCCGGCAACAACGGGCCCTGGGCGTGCTGCTCCATGCTGGAGGTGAGCACCACTGGCATCTGCAGAATGGCAGCGGCACGGGCCAGCATGAGCGCGTTGCGCTTCATTTCATCGAACGGGATGGATTTCACCCAACTCATGGTGCCGACCTGATGGTCGACGAGCAGCATGATGGCGTTGCGGGCAGTGAAGCGTTCGAAGCTCATGTTGATTCCAGTGGATGCGGGGGAGTTGAATGAGGGCGCCAGGGAGCGCAGACCCGAATGGCTTGAAGCGGTTTGCCGTGATCCATCATGGGGTTCTGGATTTGCCGGTGGCGATGTCCAGGACGCGGCTGGGGCGATCCGACTCAAGTTCTGAGTGTTTGATCTCGATCGCGGGAGCAACACTCACGAGTGATCACGTCGATAGAGCTCCCATTCTTCAACCTGGCTGCCGTCAGGCAGCTGACACAGATTGAAAGCATTGCCTTCTTTGTCTTTCTTTGAAATCAGCTTTCCGCCTTTGGAAATGCAATGCACGGAGGCTGGATTGGCAAGCTGGGCCGAGGGCGAAGACTTGGATGGGTCTTGATTGGCGGGGTGCATGTTGAGGCTGCAGCCGGCAAGTGTCATCGAGAAAAGCGGCAGCATGATGGCACTTGAGACTTTTGGCATGGTGAATGTCGATGAGGGGGTGATGAATTGATCCAGAACGCCACTGCACCCCGGGGAGTTGCCGGCGACAAGGCACATCGCGTGATTGCAGCCGGATGATCGGGTTCATCGATTCTTGCGTCGTTTTGCTCGTGCGGCTGAAACCGCGGGTATCAAGAGCCCCATCAGCGCCAGAGACCACCATGACGTGGCGGGAACGGGTGCAGGTGGGCCGGGCGGCTGTGGCGGTGGTGGATTGCAGGCTTTGAATTCGGCAATGGTATAGGTGCCGAGTGCTGCAGTATCCCAGTAAATGAATTCGATGCGCTGGATTTTCTTTCCGGTGAAGTCGAAGTCAATGGTGCCCAGGCGTGTCCCGGATGCTGCATCATCGGCGTTGCCGGATGTGAAGCGATTGCTTGCCACATAGCTGGCATACGATGAAGGATAGAGGCTGTAGAAACCCGGTGTATCCAATGAAATCAGATCTCCATTTTCATCGTAGGCATTGACAATGATATTGTCTCCTGCATCGATGTCGTGAAGGCGGAAACTCAGGTCGGTAACGGGCAGGTAGTTTCCTGGCGATGCTGGGTCAAAGAACTCGAAGGTGGTCGTGATCGAATCGGCAATCGAAGTGGCTGCTCCCGAAGGATGCCCCAGGTTCACGCCGGGCTCTCCCGGGTAGTGCGTGTCGCTGATTCTGTCGGTGTTGATGGCCGCATTCCCGGAGAGCTCATTTTTTATCTTCAGGACCGATCGTTCCAAAAACAACTCATTGTTGTTGATGATGGTCTCGCTGGGTGACTGCCCGTTGTATGCGGCAAACGTTTGATAGCTTCCGGCTGGGCCGCACACCTGAGCGATTGCCGGCGTGGTCATTGACATGGTGACACCAAGCAGCAGTGGCATCAATACCGCGGGCCGGGCATTGCGCATGCCCAGCGCCCGGGTCCTAATGAAGGGGAGTGTGGCAAGGATATTCATGGAAATCCGGCAAGCCGAACTGAAAATAGTCATGAGCTGAAGCGAGTTGTAGATGTTGATATTTTTATTGTTGTTTGAGGATGAATATATCTTCTGAGGCAACAGAGAAAAATCAAGTGGAGCGTGCAGCAGGACGTGGTTTTATACAGGGCAAAAATGAATTGAGCAACGCGTGAAATTCTCTGTTCCATGATCGGAACAATCGCGTGGGTGAGAACAGACTTGTGCCCAATGCCCGAATGAAGCCATGGCGTGATTTCGTTGCACAAATAGCTGTCGAGGTGCGCATCTGTCCCTTGTGTGGCATGACGGGACGAAGGCGCCGACTAGAATTGAAGGGCGCGGCGCCGGTGGGGCGTGTCTATGCCAGGTTGTCGCCGCGCAGCGTTCTCAGGGCGGGGTGAAAGTCCCCACCGGCGGTATCAGGCCTTCGCCTGGAGCCCGCGAGCGCCCGCGCCTTCACACCGAGGGCGCGGGGTCAGCAGACCCGGTGCGATGCCGGGGCCGACGGTTAAAGTCCGGATGAAAGAGAGCGCGACGGTGTGCGGCTGACGCGTGGGGCAACCTGCGTGCGGCCGCGCGTTCGCCGTGCGCCCTGATTCTGGCA
>CALMLK010000064.1 GCA_937868035.1 uncultured Alphaproteobacteria bacterium | reverse complement strand
GCCAACCGCTGCGCCGTGGTGCAGCCGGGCGTCACCAATCTCGCCATCACCAAGGCCGTGGAGCACAAGGGCTTCTACTACGCGCCCGATCCTTCCTCGCAAATCGCCTGCACCATCGGCGGCAACGTCGCTGAAAATTCCGGCGGCGTGCACTGCCTGAAATACGGCCTCACCACCAACAACATCCTGGGCCTCGAGATGGTGCTGGTGACGGGCGAGGTGATCCGCCTCGGCGGCAAGCATCTCGACAGCGAAGGTTATGACCTGCTGGGTCTGATGACCGGATCGGAAGGCCTGCTCGGCGTCGTCACGGAGGTGACGGTGCGCATCCTTCAGAAACCGGAAACCGCCCGCGCCCTTCTGGTCGGCTTCGACACGAGCGAGGACGGCGGTCAGTGTGTGGCCGATGTGATCGCCGCCGGCATCATTCCCGGCGGCATGGAGATGATGGACCGTCCCGCCATCCACGCGGCCGAGGATTTTGCCCGATGCGGCTACCCCCGCGATGTGGAGGCGCTCCTCATCATCGAACTCGACGGGCCGCAGGTGGAGGTGGACCACCTGATCGAGCGCGTGAAGGCGATTGCCGGACAGAACAGGGCGCGCACGCTGAAGGTCTCGACAAGCGAGGCCGAACGTCTCGCCTTCTGGGCGGGGCGCAAGGCCGCTTTCCCCGCGGTGGGCCGCATCTCGCCCGATTACATCTGCATGGATGGCACCATTCCGCGCAAGGCGCTGCCGCAGGTGCTGCGCGGCATGGAAGACCTGTCGAAGAAGCACGGGTTGCGCGTGGCCAACGTCTTTCACGCAGGCGATGGCAACCTGCACCCGCTGATCCTGTTCGACGCCAACACGGGCGACGAATTCGACCGCGCCGAAGCCTTTGGCGCTGACATCCTGCGCCTCTGCGTGAAGGTGGGCGGCGTACTGACGGGCGAACATGGCGTCGGCATCGAGAAGCGCGACCTCATGCCCGAGATGTTCTCCGAGGCCGACCTTGAACAACAGCAGCGGGTGAAATGCGCCTTCGATGACAAGGGCCTGCTCAACCCCGGCAAGGTGTTCCCCGTGCTGCACCGCTGCGCCGAACTGGGCCGCATGCATGTGAGCAAGGGAAACCTGCCGCACCCGGACTTGCCGCGCTTCTGATGACACGCCTTCTTGCCCCCGCCAGTGAAGCCGAACTCGCCGCCTGCGTGAAGGATGCAGCTTCACCCTTTTGCCTGCAGGGACTGGGAACAAAGCCCACCCTGGGCAATCCCGTCTCCGCCCCGCAGGTGCTGTCGCTGCGCCATTTCAGCGGCATCGTGATCCACGAACCGGAAGAGCTGATCCTTGAGGCGGGCGCGGCCACACCCCTCGCCGACATCGAGAAGACATTGGCGCAGAAGAACCAGATGCTGGCCTTCGAGCCGCCGGATTATGCGAGCCTTCTCGGCAGCACCTCTGCTGGCAGCCTGGGCGGCATCGTGGCCTGCGGATTGTCCGGTCCGCGCCGCGTGCGGGCCGGGGCAGCGCGTGATCATGTGCTGGGATTTTCCGGCGTCAGCGGTGCAGGTGTGACCATGCGCGCCGGCGCCCGCGTGGTGAAGAACGTGACGGGCTATGATCTCGCCAAGCTTGCCACGGGCTCCCATGGCTCGCTGGTGGCTCTCACCTCCATCATCATGAAAGTTCTGCCGCGCCCGGAAACCGAAGAGACGCTAGTGCTGCACGGCCTTGATGACGCCGCCGCCATCGCGCTGCTCTCCGAGGCCATGCAATCGCCTGCGGATGTCTCGGCTGCGGCCCATGTGCCGGGTGAAGGGACCTATCTCAGACTGGAGGGCATTGCTCCATCCGTCGCCGCGCGCCGCGACCGCCTGGTGAAACTGCTGGCCCGCGACACCGGCATTCTCGGTTCGGCTGAGTCGAAAGCACTGTGGACCGGACTTCGCGATGTAAAGCCCCTGTGGCAGTTGCGGGAGAGTGCCATCTGGCGCATCAGCGTGACACCTTCGGAAGGCCGCGCCATTGCAGCACGCATCTCCCGCGAGATGGATGCCCGCTTCTATTTCGATTGGGCT
>CALMLK010000063.1 GCA_937868035.1 uncultured Alphaproteobacteria bacterium | reverse complement strand
GTGGCTCATCTGGAAAGGGAAAAAGCCACTCATGAATTTCGCCTCCGACAACGTCTACGGCGTCGATCCGCGCATAATGCAAGCCATGGTGGAGGCAAACAGCCGTTTGACCGATGTGTCGTACTGCCACGACGATGGCGCGAAGGAAGTTGACGCACGCCTTTCACGAATCTTTGATCGCGAGGTTCGGGCATTTCTGGTGGTGAACGGGACCGGCGCCAACTCGCTCGCACTCTCCGCCATGTGCCCCACCTATGGCGGCGTCTTCTGCCACGAGATGAGCCACATCAATACCGACGAATGCAACTGCCCGGAATTGTTCATGGGCGGCGGCAAGTTGATCACCATGCCGGGGGCAGGGGCCAAGCTCGCGCCCGCGACATTTGCTGAGAAGCTCTCGCAATTCGGGCACGGCGAACACGGCGCCAAGCCATGCGCGCTCTCGATCACCAACACCACCGAACTCGGCACCGTCTATACGCCTGCGGAGATCGCAGCCTTGTCCGCCGTTGCCGCGCCGCGTGGCATGAAGGTGCACATGGACGGCGCACGCTTTGCCAACGCGCTCGTTTCATTGGGATGCACACCCGCCGAGATGACGTGGAAGGCCGGCGTTGACGTGCTCTCCTTCGGTGGAACCAAGAACGGCGGCATGATGCTGGAGGCCGTGGTGTTCTTCGATACCGCACTCGCCGAGGATTTCCTGTACCGCCGCAAGCGCACGGGCCAACTCATTTCCAAGGGCCGCTTCCTCTCTGCCCAGATGCTGGCCTATCTGCAGGATGACGTCTGGCTGGCCAACGCACGCCGCGCCAACGGGTTGGCGCAAACACTGGCCAAGGGCATGCAGGAATCGAACCGTGTCAGGCTTACCAATCCCGTCGAGTCGAACGAGGTCTTCGCAGTCATGCCGAAGGTGATGTTCGACACGCTCCAGGCCAAAGGCGCCCGTTTCTACGACTGGCCGGGGGACGGCCTGGCGCCGGACGAAATCCATTGCCGCTTCGTCACATCCTTCGCCACGCCAGAAGCCCACGTCACGCAGTTCCTCGCGATGATGCGAGCCTGTGCCTGGTAGCTTTCCACTCCGTGATGGCCTCTGCGTATTATCTCTCAGCCGTCACCCATTCGGCCAGGTGTCGCTGACCTTGTAACCATCCGGGTACGGATCATCCGGATCCAGCAACAGCGTCGTCTGTCCGCTGATCCAGGCGCGGCCCGTGATCTGCGGGATGATGGCCTTGTGGTTGCCCACCGTTGCCTCGCCCGAGATCGTTCCGATGAATTGCGAGTCGATCACGCTCCGGCCGATGTAGGTTTCGCCCACCTTCATCAGGCCCTTGGCATGGAGCACGGCCATGAGGGCCGAGCAGCCCGTACCCGTGGGTGAACGGTCCAGCTTGCCGGGGTTGACCACACAGGAATTGCGCGACGTCAGCACGCCGTCCTTCCGTTCCAGCGGCTCACGCATGAAACAGAAGGCATAGTGCTTCCAGTCCGGCAGGTCCGGGTGGTGGAAGGGCAGCTGTTCATTGGCGGCCTTCACCAGCTTGCGGCCCAGCGCGGCAATGATGTGGGCATTCTGCGGCGTGATCGAGAGGCCGAAGTCCGCCACGTCGGCCATCACGAAGCTGTCTCCGCCGAAGGCCGTATCCACCTTCACCTTGCCCACGCCTTCAACTTCCAGCGTCGCCTCCAGGTGCGGTGCGAAGGAAGCCACGTTGGTGAGTGTGATGCTCTCGGCCTTGCCGTTACGGCACGAGGCGGACACTTCGATCAGTCCGGCAGGCGCTTCCAGCGTCAGGTGCGTCACCGGCTCCTGCATGGGAATGATTCCTGCATCCAGCAGCACGGTCGCCACGCAGATGCAGTTCGATCCCGACATGGGCGGCGTGTCTTCCGGCTCCATGATGATGAAACCCATCTGCGCCTTGGGATTCTTGGGCGGCACCAGCATGTTCACATGCCGGAACACGCCACCGCGCGGCTCGTTCAGCACGAAGGCCCGGAGCTTGCCGTCATTGGCAATGAAACGGGACTGCTCCCACACTGTATTGCCGGGAGGAGGGGCCACACCCCCAACGATCACATCACCGACCTCGCCCTCGGCATGGCAATTGATGATGTGGATGGATTTCGTGGAGCGCATGTCATTTCCCTGTCACGCCGCGCAGAAGGTCAGAGATCTCCCACGACGCATTTCTTTGCCAGCGCCTTATATTGCTTCACGGAGAAATCAACCGGGTTGCCGCCGTGGGAGGGGTCGCGGCGGGCCATTTCTGCCACGGTGTCCAACTGCTTCGTGTCGATGCCGATTTCAGCAAGCGTGTGAGGAATGCCGCATTCCTTGCGGAGCGCCAGCACCCACTTCATGAAGCCGTTGAAACCGCCCTTGATGCCAAGATAGGCCGCGGCGCGTTCGATCTTCGCTTCCACCTTCTTGCGGTTTGCCTTCAGAACATACGGCATGATGATGCCGTTCAGTGTGCCGTGATGGGCGTTGTAAAGGCCGCCGAACGGATGGGAGAGCGAGTGGATTGCCCCCAGACCCTTCTGGAAGGCCGTGGCGCCCATGGACGATGCCACCAGCATGTTGCCGCGCGCATCCAGGTCCTTGCCTTTCTTCACGGCCTTGGCGAGATTTTCCTTCACCAGCCGCATGCCCTCGATGGCGATGCCTTCCGCTGCCGGATGATAGAACGGCGAACAGAGTGCTTCGAGACAATGGGCGAAAGCATCAAAACCCGTCGCGGCCGTGAGCTTCGCCGGAAGCCCGACCGTCAGTTCCGGGTCGAGGACGGCAAATCTTGGCATCACGCCGGGGTGGAAGATGATCTTCTTCTCGTGTGTCCTGGTGTTGGTGATCACGGCGGCGCGGCCCACTTCGGAACCGGTGCCCGCTGTTGTCGGAATGCAGATGTTGGGCGCGATCGTGCTGGCATCGGCGCGCGTCCACCAGTCATCCACGTCTTCCAGGTCAAAGATCGAAACCTTCTGCGCGTGCATCAGCGCGATCATCTTGCCGGTGTCGAGGGCAGAGCCACCACCGAAGCAGATGACGCCATCATGGCCACCATCGCGGTAGACCTTGCAGCCGTCGAGCACGTTGGCTTCCGTCGGGTTAGGAACAACGTCGGAAAACATGGCGCGGCCCAGGCCCGACTTCTCGAGGTTGGCGAGGATGTCCTTCACCATGTCCGTGCCGGCAAGGCCCCTGTCGGTCACGAACAGCG
>CALMLK010000062.1 GCA_937868035.1 uncultured Alphaproteobacteria bacterium | reverse complement strand
CGCGGGTCCGCCGCTTCAACCCGCCGACATCGCCGGCGGTAAGTGGTCCGGTAAGTGCGTCCGTGATCTCCTGCCTCGTCACCCATTCGCAGTGGCAGATGATGTCGCCGCCCTGTTGGTAGGGGCGGTTCTCGTGTTCCGCCAGCATGGGCACGGGTGTCCACCGCGGTGCCGGCTTCCGGGGCAGCTTTCCGAAATGCCGCGCGTAAAGTGCTTCCACTTGCTGCGCGATTCCAAGCGATCCCGTGAGGCCCGTGGAGCGGATGCCGCCCACGGTGATCCAGTTCCGGCCGGGCAGCGCCTCGATCACATAGTCCTTGTGCTCGGTCGCGGGCCTGAGGCCTGCATAGATGGCGTTGACACCCACCTGCGCAAGATCCGGCACCATCTCGATGGCGCGCGCCTTGAGGCGTTGCAAGGTCGTCCCGTCGCAGGTTCCCGCTTCCCGCTCCTCGGTCTCCTCTGCCGTGGGGCCGATGGCAAGATTTCCGAAGATGGTGCGGAACAGCACCACGCCCTTGGTGCGTTCGGTGGGAACCGGGAGGATGATGGCCCGCGCCAGCCGCGCCGCCGGCTTGTCGAAGACAACGAACTGCCCTTTGCGCGGCTTGATGTGGAAGGGCGAAGGCCGCGCAAAAGCCTCCACGTGATCGCCGAACAATCCTGCCGCGTTGACCACGATGGCGGCTTCGACCGTGAGATCACCTGCGGACAGCGTCCAGGCGCCGCCGCGCAGCTCCGCTCCCCGCACCTCGGCCTTGCGGTGGATGACGGCATCATGGGCCATCGCCTGGTGCGCATAGGCCAGCGGCGACGACCACGGGTCGATCACATGCTCGCCCGGTACCAGCACCGCCGCCAGTGCCGATGCAGCAAGTCGCGGCTCGCGCAGGCGCATCTCCGCTTGCGTGAGCAAGGCAACGTTATTGACGCCATTCTTGTGGGCCTTGGCGAGAATGCCGGGAAGGGCGGCGCGTTCCTCTTCGCTCCATGCCACCACCAGCGCAGATGTTTCCAGCAGCGGCAGGTTCAGCCTCTCGCGGATGGAGAGATATTCCGCATACCCCGCCTGCATGCAGGCGAGTTCGGTGCTGCCGGGAGGCGCATCGAAGCCCGTGTGCAGCAGCGCACTGTTGCCCTTGCTGGCGCCCGAGAGGATGTCGGCACCTTTTTCCAGCAGCACGCAGGACAGCCCCGCCATGGCGAGGCGGCGCAGGATGGCAAGTCCCACCACACCGGCCCCGATCACCACAACATCGAATCTCCCGCCCATGCCGCGACTATGGCACGAAAAAAAGGGTGGCCCAAAGGCCACCCTTTCCTGTTTGCAATGGCCGTCAGGCTTATGCGTCCATCGCCTTTTCGGCCATGGCGATCTCGCTCTGGCGCTGGGCGATTTCGCCACCCACGGGCGGGCCGTGGAAGCGCTTGCCGTTCAGCATGAAGACCAGCACCGCCGTGATGACGAGCGCTGCGACGGCGGCGTAGGTGCCGAAGCTGTCGCCCTCAACGTGCCAGAAGTAGTAGACGGCAGCAGCCGTCAGCACGGAGAAGACGAGGCCGACCGGCATGCGGCCTTCCATGGACTGCCAGAAGCCGATGAGGGCCAGCAGCATCATGACGATGAGGTAGCCCACCTTTTCCTGCGGCGGCTGAACGCCGACGAAGATCAGGATGGCGCAACCGATGATGGCCACCGCCGCAACGAGCATGGAGGCGCCACCGAGGTTGAACGGACCCTTGTTCTTCCAGTTGCCTGCCGCTTCAGACTTGAGAGCGGCGGCAATCGGCATCAGGTACGACAGGTAGAGGAACACCGCGCAGCCTGTGGACAGCACGAGGAAGGCGCCGCCGTAGAGCGTGGCGACGAAAGCCAGCGCACCGGCAACCCAGATCGCAGGTCCCGGTGTACGCAGGTGATGGTCAACCTTCTTGAGCGTCTCGGAGGCAGGAACGCCACCGTCACGCGCGAAGGCATAGAGCATGCGCGAGCAGGAGGTGAGGCCCGCGAGCGCGCAGAGGAAGTTCGATACCACGATGCCGACGATGATGATGGTGCGCAGGATGCTGGGCATCTGCACCTGGGCGATCACCCAGTTGAAGGCGTTCCAGCCCTGGGCAGCACCGGCAGTGACGCCATCCATCACGACGGCACCCGTCGCGTCCTTCTGGTCCGGCAAGGCCATGACCATGGCGGCAACCATGATGTAACCGAAGACGAAGGACCAGAACACCGAGCGCAGCATGCCCTTCGGCACTTCGCGCTGGGCATTCATGGTTTCTTCCGACGTATGCGCCGAGGCATCGAAGCCGGTGATCGTGTAGACCACATGCAGGAGGCCGAGCAGGAAGACGTAGAAGGCGGAGGTCGCGAGCGGCCAGACGTTGCCGCCTGCTTCGCCCGTGAAGTTCTTGAAGGTGAAGAGGCGGCTCACGTCATGGCTTTCCGAGAAGGCCAGCAGCGAGAGCGTCAGCAGCACCGCGGTTGCGAGAATGATGTAGCCGCTCCAGTCCGTGAGCTTGGTCGTCCAGTGCAGCGAACGCTGATTGATCAGGGCCTGGATGATGGTGGCAACGCCGATGAACATCACCTGGCGCCACCAGCCGCTGCTGAACTCGCCGGTCGAGACCCACGGCGTCACGTCCCAGCCGAACACCTGCGCGAACAGCAGATCGCGGGTGAGGAGGAACAGACCCATGTTCACCGACGAGACCACGAACATGAGGCCGAGCAGGTTGAACCATGCCGCGGCCCAGCCGAAGCCACGCCCGCCGAGGAGCGAGGCCCAGTGATAGATGCCGCCCGCGGTCGGATAGGCGGACGCGATCTGGCCCATGGCAGCCGCCACGATGAGGGCGAAGATCGAGCCCAGCACCCAGACGATGCCGACGGACATGCCGCCGCCCGCGCTCAATGCCACCGGGAAGGCCGTGAGGCCGCCGGCAACAATGCAGATGATGGCGAATGAGATTGCGAAGTTCTGGAATGCGCCCATGCGGCGCTGAAGTTCCTGGGCATAGCCCATTTGATGGAGGACCTTTTCGTCCTCTGTCAGTACATGCTTGTCAGCCATAATGGCCTCCCGGCCGCTCCGGGGCGGAACGGCTTGTTTGTTTGATTTATGATTTGCCCGCCGCTGTCTCCCCCAAAACCTGAGCCAGCCGTGAACGTCCCCTGCGACTATAGTGGAAGAAAGCGCGGTCACAGTCAATCAGAGTGACTGAGCAACTGCGGTAAAGCCGTTGAAAATAAATGATTTTATGGAAAGAATCGAGGTTCCATCGGATATGGAAATGGGCGGCACAGAACTGTGCCGCCCATGTTTTGAGTCGGGGGTCGCCTGCC
>CALMLK010000061.1 GCA_937868035.1 uncultured Alphaproteobacteria bacterium | reverse complement strand
GCCTCAGTTGGTGCCGCCGGTGATCACCGTCACGGCGCGGCGGTTCTGCGACCAGCATTCTTCAGCATCGCAAAGGGCCGCCGGACGTTCCTTGCCATAGGCGATGGAGGAAATGCGGTTGCCCGGAACGCCCTGCTGGATCAGGTAGTTGCGCGACGCCGTGGCGCGGCGAGCCGAAAGCGCGATGTTGTATTCACGGGTGCCGCGCTCGTCGGCATGGCCTTCCACCTGAACCGTCACGTTGGGATACTGCAACAGCCATGCGGCCTGCTTGGACAGCGTGTCCTGCGCCTCCGGCGTGAGCGTCACCGTGTCGACGATGAAGTAGATGCGGTCGCCGACATTGGTTTCGAAGTCGGCCTTGGAGCCGGGAGCGGCCTGCCCCATGCCGACGCCACCACCACCAGGGCCGGCCTCAAGGTCCGGCGTGTTCTTCTTCGAACAGGCGGCAAGCGCCAGGAAACAGGTGAAAAGGGCTGCCGCTTTGAAACCGGCCGATCGGGTCATCATCAATCCCACTCCTAAAAGGTCCCCTTCAGATGGCCGTCCCGGGCCCCGAAGATTGGGTCTGTGCTCAAAACCCGCTCCGGCGATGCCGGACGGGCCATTTGCAGCAGGCCATTGCGCAAATTGCCACCGCACGCAAGTGTGGTGGCAACTGAGTTAACAAATTGTCACAGGGCCAATATACGGCCCTCCCGGAGGAGACTCAGCTCGTCCGGGCGCCGCCGGTGATAACCGTGACAGCACGGCGATTTTGTGACCAACACTCCTCCGCGTCACACAAAGACGCAGGCCGTTCCTTGCCATAGGCGATCGAGGATATCCGGCTGCCGGAAATGCCCTCGGACATGAGGAAATTGCGCACCGCCGTCGCTCTGCGCGCCGAAAGCGACAGGTTGTACTCACGGGTGCCGCGCTCGTCGGCATGGCCTTCGATCTGGATCTGCACGTCGGCATACTGGCTCAGCCAGTTCGCCTGCTTGCGCAGGGTATCCTTGCCCTCGTCCGTAAGAGTCACCTGGTCCATCTGGAAGAACACGCGGTCGCCAACGGCGGTCTGGAACTCCTGCACGGAGCCGGGAGCGGCCGCTCCCGCGGCAAGGTCGCCGCCGCCATTGCCGCCAAGGCCACCACTGTCCAATCCGGCAGAGGTATTCTTCTTGCTGCAGGCCGCGAGCGAAATGGCGCAAGCGAGCGCCAGGGCAATCCGGAATCCGGTCGTCTTCGAAGTCATCATCATGCGTCAATCCACCTAGTGAGAGGAGCCCCCCGGCCCCAACCATCCTTGGCGTTGGTAATGACCCGATAACCTGAAGATCGGCTTACGGAACGTGGTTAAGCAGACGTTTCAATTGAGCCGTGGCGACCAGGCAGGGTCGCTGGAGAATTCCGGCGTCGGCACTTTCTGTTCGTTATAGCCGGTCACATCCACGGAATAGAGGTTGGCGCCGCCGTTTTCGCCGCCGCTCTCACGGAAGAACATGATGACGCGGCTGTTGGGCGCCCAGGTGGGGCCTTCGTTGTGGAAGCCCTCGGTGAGAATGCGTTCGCCCGAACCATCCGGCTTCATCACACCAATTGCGAACTTGCCGTTGGCGTTCTTGGTGAAGGCGATCCACTTGCCATCCGGTGACCAGACCGGCGTGGAATAGCGGCCCTTGCCGAACGAGATGCGTTGCGCCTCGCCACCGCTGGCGCTCATCACATAAATCTGCTGGTTGCCGCCCCGATCGGACTCGAAGGCAATGGAGGCACCGTCAGGAGAATAGGACGGCGCCGTATTGATGGCCGCCACGTTCGTCACCTGGCGCAGTTGCCGCGACTGCAGGTTCATTTCGAAAAGGTTCGAGTTCACGCCGTCTTCCGACTGCAACGACATGATGATGCGCCCGCCGTCGGGAGAAAAGCGCGGCGCGAAACTCATGTTCGGGAAATCGCCAACGATCTCCTTCTGGTTCGTATCGATGTTGTAGATATAGACCCGGGGCACACCCGTTCCGAAGGAAAGGAACGTCACCTCGTTGGCGGTCGGCGAGAAGCGCGGCGTCAGCAGCAGGTCGCCCTGCACCGGCAGCGTGTGCGGGTTGAAGCCGTCCTGATCCATGATCGCGAGCTTCTTGATGCGCTGCGACTTCGGACCGGATTCATCGATGAACACGACGCGCGTGTCGAAGTAGCCCTCGAAACCCGTAAGCGCCTGGTAGATCTGGTCCGAGATGCGATGCGCCAGACGGCGTGCCGCCTTCGGCGAGGCCGCGAGCGATTGGCTGGCCAGCATCTGTCCGGAATTGACGTCGTAAAGTTTGAATGCGACGCGGAGCTTGCCGCCATCCATGTAGGCCTGGCCTGTCACCAGCGCCTTGGCCTGCACCTGCCGCCACGACTCCATGCTGGGCGTCGCCTCGAAGTCCGAGATGCGCTCGATGAAACTGTCAGGCGACAGCGGGTTGAAATATCCGGAGCGGCCGAGGTTGTTCGCGATCACGCCGGAAATGGTTGCAGCGGAATCCTCCGATCCCGCACCGGCCAGGAAGGGCGAAATGGCAATCGGCAGGGGATTGATCTTCCCGCCGGACACATCCACGTCCAGCGCCCATGCGGGAGCGGCGCCCGCCAGGGCCACCAGTGAAGCAGCGCCCGTGGCCGCCAGCATGTTACGTCGGTTCAGCTTCATCCCATTCCATCCAGATTGCACAGGAGCCCTTATCACGCGATTAGCCGGACATCATGTCCGGCGTGAAGTTGACCTTGATTTCCTGCCACATATCATAGCGGTCATCGGGGAGGAAATCATAGGGCGCGCATTCCATCACTGCGGAAACAGCGGATTGCGCGGTGGCGTCGGTGAGCGCGTCACCCCCGCCGGAAATGACGATGGGCAGCCCTTCCACCGTCTTGTCCCTCTTCAGGTTGAACTGCACCTTGACCGAGATGCTGGCCTCGCGTGCACCCGGAGGGACAGTCCAGCATTCCGACAGGCGGCTGCGCAGCGCGTCGATCAGCGTAGCGGCCACGGCGGAATCATCGCCCTGCGCCTCGGTTTTGCCCTGGACGGGTGAACCGTCCGTGTCGCCTGACTTCTTGGGCGCCGTGCGCTCGTCATTTTCCTTGTTTAGCAGCGCATCAAGCGCCGCCACATCGAGCTTCTGCTTCTTTTTCTTTTCCGCTTCAGCCTTCTTCTTCTTCTCGTCCTCGGCCTTCTTCTTCTTTTCTGCCTCGGCCTTCTTCTTCTCTTCCGCTTCCTTTTTCTTGGCTTCGTCGGCAGCCTTCTTCTCTGCGAGCGCCGCTTCCTCGGCGACCTTCTTTTCTTCCTCGAGCTTCTGTTCTTCCAGCAGCTTCTTCATCGGATCGGGATCGACGGGCTTGTCCTCGACCTTCTTCTCGGGCTCAGGTTCCGGCTTCTTGACAGGTTCGGGCTGAGGTTCCGGTTCCTTGGGCTTGGCGGCGAGAACTTCCTCTTCCGCAACCTTGGGCGCGGGCTTCACCGGCTTGGTGACTTCAGTCTTTTCGGCAGCGGGTTTTTCCGGTTTCGGCACGGCCTCCTTCGTCGTGGCCATCACCTTTGTCACGTCGCCGATGTTCGAGATGTCCACCTGTACCGCATCCTGCGGTTCCACCTTGAACGGCGCCGGATTGGGCAAGCCGATCAACACCGCCAGAAGCAGTGCGCCATGGACAAAAGCCGATGCGGTGAAACTGCGCTTCATGGCGCGACAGGTTGCTCCTTCTGCAGCGTCACGAGGCCGATCTTCTTGTAGCCGGCAGAATTCAGCACGCCCATCACTTCCATGACGGCACCATAATCGGTGGACGTGTCGGCCCGCACGAAGAGTTGTTCCTCATTGCCGTTCTTGGCGAGTGCGCCAAGCTTCGCCGCCAATTCTTCCAGCGGGATTTGCGTTTCCATGAGATAGACCGTCCGGTCCTTCTGCACCGTGATATAGAGCGGCTCCTTCGGCGCATCCATGGATTTGGCCTCCGTCTTGGGAAGCTCGACCGGCACACCCACAGTCATGAGCGGGGCCGCGACCATGAAGATGATGAGCAGCACGAGCATCACGTCCACCAGCGGCGTCACGTTGATTTCGCTGATGGTGCCGTGGCGCGAACCGCGCCGGCCACGCCGGGCGTTGATGGCTTTTGCGCCGCCTACGGAAGCACCCATGCGTCAGGCCCTTTCATCCAGCTGGCGCGAGATGATGGCAGAGAATTCGTCAGCGAAATTCTCCAGCCGCGACTGCACCTTTGCCGCATCAGCCGAGTACATATTGTAGAAGATTGTCGCCGGTATGGCGGCGACGAGGCCGATGGCCGTGGCGAAAAGGGCTTCGGCAATGCCAGGCGCAACTACGGCAAGATTGGTCTGGCCCGAATTGGCAATGCCCTGAAACGACGTCATGATGCCCCACACCGTGCCGAACAGCCCGATGAAGGGGGCGGCCGAGCCGATGGTGGCGAGAAACAGGAGATTTGACTCGAGGTCGGCCATCTCCTTCTGGATGGCGACGTCCATCACCTTCTCGATGCGCTTCTGCACACCGGCAAAGCCTGCGCGCATGGCGGCACCCTGACTCTGCTTCCATTCCTGCATGGCGGCGAGGAAGATGGACGCCAGACCCGCCGTCGCCCGTCCTCCGAGGCCGCGATAGAGATCCTCCAGCGACTGTCCTGACCAGAAGGCCGATTCGAACTTGTCGTTGGCAGCGTGTTCGCGGCGGAACGTGAAGAACTTGTTGAAGATGATGGTCCAGCACCAGAGGGACGCGAGGCCGAGCCCGATCATCACGAAGAACACAGGCCACGAGGCCTGCGCAACGAGATGCCAGAGAGAGATTTCGGCGGTCTTCGTCACCGCGGTTTCAGTGATGGTTTCCATGTGATCCGTTGCGTCCCAAATCGGCCCATTTTCCCGAGCGCGTGGCGGGGCAGCCGAACCCGCCTGCCTCAAACCGTTAAAATCTGTCGAAACTGCGGCGTTTTCCACAACTTCGGCCAACGGCCCGGCGCCCCGTCCCGGGCCGGAACGCCTGTTATGTGCTTGAATCGATTATGGTTAACAAAGAGTTAGGAAATGACTTGGGAAAGTGCCCGCGCCATTTCAGGCGGCACCCGTTTTGGCCGCCCTCGCCGGTCAATGAGGGCCACGGTCACATCAGCCGTAAACAGCACCTCCGCCCCCCTCAGAACACGTTGCGAGAGCACAAAGCGGGCACCAGTCATTTCGCCGCTGGAGGTTTCCACCGTCAGGAGATCATCGAAGCGCGCACGCCGCAGAAAATCGCAGACCATCCGCCGCACCACGAACATGATGGGGTCGCCTGCTCCGAACAGCGCGTTCTGGTCGATGCCCGCCACCCGCAGGAAATCTGACCGCCCGCGCTCGCAGAATTTGAGATAGTTGGCGTGATAGACGTTGCCGGAAAAATCCGTGTCTTCGTAGTAGACGCGAACGGCAAGGCGATGCACGCCCGAGGTGATGGCGCCCTCTGTGACCGATCCCCCACTCACTGATCTCCCTCCAGCGGCAGGATGCCTTGCGTGATTTCCGTTCG
>CALMLK010000060.1 GCA_937868035.1 uncultured Alphaproteobacteria bacterium | reverse complement strand
AAGAACATCATCGCCAATCCCAACTGCTCCACGGCGCAGATGGTGGTGGCGCTGAAGCCGCTGCATGATGCAGCGGTGATCAAGCGCGTGGTGGTCTCGACCTACCAGTCCGTTTCGGGCGCCGGCAAGGAAGGCCTGGACGAGTTGTGGAACCAGACCAAGGGCATCTTTGTCACCGACGCGCCGGAACCCAAGAAGTTCACCAAGCAGATTGCCTTCAACGTCATTCCCCACATCGACGTGTTCCTCGATTCAGGCGACACGAAGGAAGAATGGAAGATGTCGGCCGAGACCAAGAAGATCCTTGATCCGAAGATCAAGGTGACGGCCACATGCGTGCGCGTGCCGGTGTTCGTGGGTCACTCCGAAGCGCTGAACATCGAATTTGAAAAGCCTATCACGGCGGATGAAGCGCGCGAGCTGCTGCGCGAGGCGCCGGGCTGCATGGTCGTCGACAAGCGCGAGAACGGCGGCTACGTGACGCCGGTTGAATGCGTGGGCGATTTCGCCACCTTCATCTCGCGCATCCGCGAGGACCAGACCATCGACAACGGCCTCAACATGTGGGTCGTTTCCGACAACCTGCGCAAGGGTGCCGCCCTCAACGCCGTTCAGATCGCAGAATCGATCATCAACCGCGGGCTGATGAAGAAGGCCGCGTGATGGCTTCCTGCAGCACATTCACAGGGGCGGGATTTCTCCCGCCCTTTTCTTTTGGGCGGGAACACGGGCGGGCCTGAGGGATGAGGGGCCGCTCGCCAGATCGGCAAGGGTCGCCGAATCGAGTTTATTGAAGAAATCCTGCAGGGCGCTTGCCAGCAGGCCCTTGAGCTTGCAGGCCGACGTGATGACGCAGGCATTTTTCCCGGTCATGCATTCCACAAGGCCGGGACTGCCTTCGATATGGCGGATGACGGCGCCAATGCGGATCTGATCTGCAGGCATGGCCAGGCGAAGCCCGCCGCCGCGGCCGCGCGTGGACGACAAAAAGCCAGCGCGAACAAGCTCATTGGCAACCTTCATCAGATGGTTCTTGGAGATGCGGTAGGCCCCCGCCGCCTCGGCAATCGTCACTTGCCCTTCCGCCTTGTCGGCGCAGAGAATGAGAAGCCGCAATGCGTAATCACTGAAGGTTGTGAGTCTCATGACATTTCATCTGATGCGGCAATTTCTCTCCGATTTGGCGCCGGGGCCTTGACCCTGATCAAGGCGAACAGCGGCGTCCGGTGTCAAAGATGCATCCAAGATGAATATTTAAAGGAGCAAAGCCCATGACGATGAAACATCTACTCGCAATGGCGTTCGGTACCGCTATCCTGGCCAGTTCTGCCCAGGCGGACTCGCTTGTCCGCGTCACCCTGATCGACAAGACGGGCGCTGCAGACTCCAGCGGCCTGCGCCTTGGCATGGGCATGCACGCCGACATGTCGAAGGCCAAGATGGCCGTGAACGCCAATCCGAAGACGGCCAAGCGCGGCGCCGTGACACTCAATGTCACCAACCTCGCTTCGGGCATCGTGCATGAAGTGATCGTGGCGCAGATCACGAACGGCGAAGAAATCCTGCCCTACGATGAAAGCCGCAACAAGGTGGATGCCGAACAGCTTCTCACGCTCGGCTCGATCAACGAGATCAAGCCCAATGCATCCGCCTCGATCACCCTCAATCTCGATCCGGGCAAGTACCTGCTCTACTGCAACATCGCCGGACACTACATGGCGGGTATGTGGACCGTCATCAACGTTGAATGACGATCAAGGCAACAGGCAACATTCCGGCAAAAGGTAATATCATGTCTATTCTTTCCAAAACACTCGCCCCCCACCTCACACGCCGCAATCTTCTTGTGGCGGCGACGGCCACCGCGGCGGCGGCTTCGCTCGTCTCTGCTCCCGCTTCGGCGGAGGAAGAGGCGGACATCGCCAAGCTTCCCCGCGTGAAGCAGAAGCTTGTGGCACCTCCCTTCCTGCCCGAGCATGAGCAGGTAGCAACGGGTGGTCCCAAGGTCATCGAAGTCACGCTGACCATCGAAGAAAAGAAGATGGTCATCGACGACGAAGGCACTGAAGTCTGGGCCCTCGCCTACGGCGGCAGTGTTCCCGGCCCGATGATCGTCGCCCACGAAGGCGACTATGTGGAAGTGACGCTGCAGAACCTTCCCCACAATATCATGGAACACAACATCGACTTTCATGCCTCGACCGGCGCGCTTGGCGGCGGTGCCCTGACGAAGATCGTCCCCGGCGAGCAGGTCGTGTTGCGCTGGAAGGCCACCAAGGCTGGCGTGTTCGTCTATCACTGCGCGCCCGGCGACATCATGATCCCGTACCATGTGGTGCATGGCATGAACGGCGCCGTGATGGTGCTGCCGCGCGAGGGCCTCAAGGATGGCAAAGGCAAGCCGGTCAAGTATGACCGTGTCTACTACATCGGCGAGCAGGACTACTACATTCCCCGCGACGAGCAGGGCAACTTCAAGAAGTACGAGTCCGCCGGTGAAAACATGTCGGATGCGCTGGATGTCATGCGCACGCTGACGCCCACGCACGTGGTCTTCAACGGTGCCAAGGGTGCCCTGACGGGTGACCATGCGCTCACGGCGAAGGTTGGCGAGACGGTGCTCTTCATCCATTCGCAAGCCAACCGCGACTCGCGCCCCCATCTCATTGGCGGTCACGGTGACCTGGTCTGGGAAGGTGGCTCGTTCAACGATGTGCCCGATACGAACCTGGAAACGTGGTTCATTCGCGGCGGCTCTGCTGGCGCCATGGTCTATACCTTCCGTCAGCCTGGCATCTACGCCTACGTCAACCACAACCTCATCGAAGCCGTGATGCTGGGCGCCACGGGCCACGTGAAGGTGGAAGGCGAATGGAATGACGACCTGATGAAGCAGGTCTCAAAGCCAGGGCCGATCACCAATCAGGGTTAAATCGGAGAGTAGCAACCATGTTGCGCACCGGAACCAGTCTTGCCCTCGCCGTGCTGACAGCGGGCCTCCTTCACTGGAGTGCCCCGCAGGAGACACGCGATGATCTGGTTCCGGTGATTTTTTCCGGCGAGGCCCTGAAGGTTTCGCCTTACGAAGTCACCATCGCGGAGTGGAACCGTTGCGTTGCCGCGAAGGCCTGCGAAGACATCGCCGCCCATGTGGCGCGCCCCACTGTCACTCCTGTCACCAACGTGAACTGGTTTGACGTTGAAGCCTACATCGCCTGGTACAACAGCGTTCACGTTCAACACGTGCGCTTGCCCACGGCCGAGGAATGGCGCGGCTTCAGCCGCAAGCCGGAGCCGAAAGCACGCAAGCCCCTGTGGGACGATCCGCGCATGGCCTGGGCTGCGAAATATGGCCAGGAAGAAACACCGCGCGGGCCAGTACGCCCGCAAGGCACCTGGGCTGCCACGCCTGATGGCGTTTATGACATCGGCGGAAATGTCTGGGAGTGGACGTCAACCTGTGCAGCCAATGACGCGCAGATCACAGATGCGGAACACTGCCCGGCCATGACTGTCATGGGCGCCCACACGGCCTCGGTTTCAGTTTTTGTCCGCGATCCTTCGTCCGGCGGTTGCGCCTCCGGATTGCCCCCCACCCATATCGGATTCAGGCTTGTGGCGGAAAATGGGTAAGCCGCATGCCTCATGGCCGTCATGCTGTACGGCAAAGGACCGTCACTCCCAGATGTGATGGAATTGCGCCGCCAGTCAGCAGCGTGACGACCAAGAAGGGCCGGAGCGATCCGGCCCTTTTTCATGTCCAGAATCGCCGGAGCGATTCCGCCCTTGGCAACTCGCGCGGATAGTGGACGGAGACATCCGCTTCGTCCAGCTGCCGCGCCCAGCGATGCCCGGCATACACCGCGGACTGAATGGTGCTGGGAGAATTGCAGTCGCCGATGCGGCTGAGTGACGGGTGCGGGTTCCCTTGCGGAATACGCGCGCGCAACGCCGTATCAAGATCGTCACCGGGCAGGCGGGCCGTCACCGTGACGAGGGCTTGCGCCGGAATGGCGCGCGTCTCACCAGAGAGATGATCCGTCACCCGCAGGGCGGCACCATCAAAGGACTGCGCACTCACCCGCGTGACAAGCGTGACGCCAGCCTTCACCAACCGTTTCGCAATCGCCGTGGCTTCCAGGGTGTTGACGGCGAAGGCCGAGGGCTGCAGCGCGGGCGTCACATAGGTCGTGGGCAGGCCCGACGCCGCACAAAGTTCGGCAATGACGCCGCCCATGTAGAAGTGGTCATCATCGTAGATCGCTACACTGCCTTGGGGTCGCTTGCCGGCGAAAATGTCGTCGGGTGTCAGAACCGCGCTGTGATCGAAACCCGGAACAGCAAAGCCGCTGTCACGGCCCACACCATCGCGGCGCCACGTGGCCCCGGTGGCAATTGCCACATGATCGGCACCAAAGCCCATCACATCATCCGCCGACAATCTGCTGTCGCGGTAGATGCTGACATTGCCCATGCGCTGCAACTGCCCGACGCGCCAGTCGCGTACGCGGATCCACTCCGCCAATCCCGGCAGGCGGGCTTCCTTCACGATGCGGCCGCCCAGTTCCGTGCCAGCTTCCGCGAGATGCACATCGTAGCCTCGCCGCGCCGCCGTGAGTGCGGCTTCCAGACCCGCGGGCCCTGCGCCCACCACGAGCACAGTCCGGCCTGCACCTTTTGCCGCCACGCGCTCCGGATGCCAGCCGCGCCGCCATTCTTCTCCCATCGTCGGGTTCTGCGTGCAGCGCAGGTTGGTCATGGTGAAGTCGCTGGTGACACACATGTTGCAGCCGATGCATTCGCGAATGTCGTCGAGGCGACCCTCTTCGATCTTCTTCGGCAGGAAGGGATCGGCGATGGATGGCCGGGCTGCGCCGATGAAGTCGAGCACACCGCCTTTCACCAGCGAGACCATGCGGTCGGGCGAGGTGTAGCGGCCGACACCGACCACGGGCTTTGTCGTCACCTGCTTCACGAAACGCGTGTAATCTTCCTGAAAGCCTTCCTTGCGGAAGCGTGAGGTGGCGCTGTCGTTGGCCCATGACGAAACGTTGACGTCCCAAAGGTCGGGCAATTCGGCGAGCATCGCTATCACATCGCGGCCTTCGCCCGACGACGTGATGCCGGCGTCGCCCAGCAATTCATCAACGGCAATGCGCACGGCAACCCCGCAGGTGTCGCCCACGGCATCCTTGGTATCCTCGATCAATTCGCGCAGCAGGCGGGCACGGTTCTCCAGTGAGCCGCCGTATTCATCAGTACGGTCGTTCATGCGGCGCGAGAGGAAATGCATGGGAATGCCAAGTTCGTGCCCGGCATAGACATAAACGATGTCGAAGCCGGCGCGGCGGGCGCGGAGCGCCGCGTCGCGGTGCCATTTGCGCAACGCCCGGATATCGTCCTTGTCCATGCGCCGCGCCTGCACGGGATCATAAGCCGTGACCGGACGGTGAGACGGCCCAATCGGCACTTCGCGGCTGCCGCGGTTTGCCGCCGAGGGACCGTGATGCATGATTTCGATCGCCGCCAGAGAACCGTGGTAATGCACGGCTTCCGCCATCAGTGCGAGGGCAGGAATATCGGCGTCACTCCACAGACGGCCCTCGTGATAGGGCTCGCAATCGCCCGAGGGATGGATTTCCACTTCTTCCGTGGTGACGACAGCCCAGCCGCCTTCGGCCTTGATGCCGCGCATTTCGGCGAGGGCCTGTGGCTGAGTCCATCCGTAGCCATTGCAGTGGGCAACCTGGAAGAAGCGGTTGCGGGCGGTGACGGGTCCGATGCGGACGGGTTCAAACAAGATATCGTAGCGCGGATCACGGGACATGGCCCGGTATACAGCGCGGCATATAGGAATTAAAGGGGCAGGCTTCTCACCTGC
>CALMLK010000059.1 GCA_937868035.1 uncultured Alphaproteobacteria bacterium | reverse complement strand
GCCGAGACGGGCCACGCAATTGAACACCCAGGCCAGTTCGGCATGCTCGGCGACCTGCGACTGGTTGAAGATGATGGATTTCTTCGGATCGAGTCCACAGGCGATGTAGGCAGCGGTCACGTCGCGGATCGATTTGCGCAGAACCTCAGGCCCGCCCCACACCTGCACACCCTGCGTGATGGCGTGGAGGTCAACGACGCAATAAAGCGTCTCATGGGTTTCCTGCATCTTGATCCAGTTCAGCATGGCCCCGAGGTAATTGCCGAGGTGCAGGTTGCCGGTGGGCTGCATGCCCGACAGGACGCGGGGGCGGAACTGGCTCATGGTGTGGACCCTTGAAGGAGGCTGGTGGAGTTGCACCTTGGACAGCGCAACCGATTGCGAGCGCCTGATAGCGGCAGGACCCGGCGCTGAAAAGTGCTATTTGCGCGGCGGGTTGCGCAACTCCGAAAGGCGGAAGGCGCCAATCACCTGGGCCACGCCGAAATAGGAAGCAACGCCCGCCAGCAGCAGCACGAGTAGGCCCCACAGCGCCGCGATGAAGCCGGCGCGGTCCGCATAATTGCTGGCGAGGAGGAAGGTGAGAAGGCCCCACAGCACCGCGCCCATGATGGCCGCCGACAGCAGGATGCGCGGCAGGCGGCTGCGGAAGCGTTGATCGGCGGAATAATAGCCCCGGCGCACGGCGGTGAAGATCAGCGCCAGCGCATTGAGCCAGGCCGCGATGCTGGAGGCGAGCGCGATGCCCACATGCTGCAGGTAGCGCGACAACAGGATGCTCAGCGCAATGTTCACGGCGACCGTCGCCATGGCGAAATACATGGGCGTCCGGGTGTCCTCGCGGGCATAGAAGGCGGGCTGGAACACCTTGGTGAGCGTGAAGGCGGGAAGGCCCACGGCGAAGGCCGCAAGCGCCGGCATCACCGCGAGTGTTGCCTCGCGCGTGAAGGCGCCATGCTCGTAGACCACATGCAGGATGGGCCGCCCGATGATGATGAGCGCGATGGCCGCCGGCAGCGTGAGGAAGAGGGCTGCCTCCAGCGCGCGGTTCTTCACCTCAAGCGCGCCCGCCGTATCGCCGGCCCGCAGCTTGCGTGACAGCGTGGGCAGCAGCACCACACCGATTGCGACGCCGATGACGCCGAGCGGCAGCTGGAACAGGCGGTCAGCATAATAGAGTGATGAGGCCCCGCCCGCGAAAGAGGTGGCGAGCGCCGTTGCCACCGCGAGGTTGATCTGCGTGACCCCTCCCGAAATGATGCCGGGCACGGATTTCATCAGGAGCACTTTCACATCGGGCGTGAGGCGCGGCAGGCGCGGCCACACCGGCGCACCAGCGCGCGCCGCCGCAATCATCAGCAGCGCCAATTGTGCTACACCTGCAGCCGTGACGGCCCAGGCCTGCAGACGTCCGCTGTCCGGTGAGTTGCCGAGCCCCATCCACCAGCCCGCGAGGTTGAAGGTGATCATGCAGATGTTGAGAAGGATGGGAGCCGCCGCCGCCGCCGTGTAGCGCCCCAGGCTGTTGAGCACGCCGCCGAGCAGTGCCGCCAGCGACATGAAGCCGAGATAGGGGAAACAGATTCGTGTCAGCTCGATGCCGAGATCGCGCGTCTGCGGTTCGTCCGAGAAGCCCTGCGCGAAGAGCGGGAAGATCCACGGCATGAAGGCCATGGCCGCACCGCAGAAGATCAGCATCCAGAAGGCCATGACCGACAGCGCATCCTGCGAGAACCGGAAGGCCTTGGCATCGCCCTCGCCTTCATGCTTGCGGGTGAACAACGGCACGAAGGCGTTGTTGAAGGCGCCTTCGGCAAACAGCGCGCGGAACAGGTTGGGAAGGCGCTGCGCCACAACGAAGGCATCCGCCACCCACCCCGTGCCGAAGGTGAAGGCGATGAGCTGGTCACGGAAAAAGCCGAGGAAGCGCGAGGCCAGCGTGAGGGCGCCGACACGGCCCGCTGATTTCAGAAGCGACATGGCAGGCTCCTCATGTCCCCGTCCTGAGCGTCTCGGCCTCGGGGGCGAGCACCTGCATCAGGCGTTTTTCGATCTGGGCATGGCGGGTGGGATTCTCGATCTTGGCGCCGGTGAGGTCGGTCACATAGAACACGTCGATGGCCTTCTCGCCGAAAGTGGTGATGTGCGCCGAGGCGATGTTGAGATTGAGGTGGAACAGCGCCTCCGTGAGGGCATGGAGCAGGCCGACGCGGTCAAGCCCGTTGATCTCCACTACGGTCTGCCGGTTCGACGAGGTGTTGTCGATGATGACGCGGGGCGCAACCGAGAAGGCCTTCACCCGCTCTGTCAGGTCCGGCACGTTGCGGAGCGCATCCTTGAGGCGCAGCTGGCCCCGCAGCGTGCGGGCAATGGTGTCGGCGACGCGCGCGGCGCGGCGGTTCTCATCCTCGTCCATCTTGAATTCGCGCCGCAGCAGGATCGTATCGAGTGCCATGCCATCCGCCGTGGTGAAGATCTGCGCCCCGATGATGTTGGCATTGGCGGCCGCACAGGCCCCGGTGATGAGCGCGAGCAGGCGCGGATGGTCGGGCGCATAGACGGTGATTTCGGTCACCGCCGTGAAGACATCGCTCCGCGTCTCGGTGATCACGTCGCGGTCGGGAGCGCGGGCGATGAGGGCCTGATGGCGCACCTGCTGCTCCAGCGGCACGTTGAGCCAGTAGGCATCATAGTGCCGCGCCGCCTCGCGCTTGCGCTGCTCGTCCGTCCACGCCGGATGCTGCGCCAGGAATTCGTTCTGCGCGGCGGTGACGCGCTCCTTGCGCGAGGTTGCGGCATGGCCGCCCGTCAGCACCGGTTCGGTTTCGGAATAGAGCGTGCGCAGCAACTGCCCCTTCCATCCGTTCCACACACCCGGCCCCACGGCGCGGATGTCGGCCACCGTGAGGATGAGCAGCAGCTTCAGCCGCTCCGGGCTTTGCACCACGGAGGTGAAATCGAGGATGGTCTTGAAATCGTTCAGGTCGCGCATCTGCGCGGTTTCGCTCATCAGCAGGTGATGGCGGATGAGCCAGGCCACCGTCTCGGTATCAGCCGCATCGAGGCCGAGACGCGGGCACACGGCAAGTGCGATCCGCTCGCCCGCCACCGAATGGTCCTCTGGCCTGCCCTTGGCGACGTCGTGCAGCAGCGCCGCAACATAAAGTGCGCGCCGCGAGGTGAGGGTGGGGAAGAGCCGCACCGAGAGCGGATGGTCGCCCGACAAGGTGCCCGTCTCGATCCGCCGCAGCACGCCCACGGTGCGGATCAGGTGTTCGTCCACCGTGTAGTGATGGTACATGTTGAACTGCATCATCGCCACGACCTTGCCGAAGTCGGGGATGAAGCGGCCCAGCACACCCGCCTCGTTCATCAGACGCAGGATCGATTCCGGATCGTCCGATGTGGTGAGGATGTCGAGGAAGACGGCGTTGGCCTCGGCATTGCCGCGCAACGCCTCGTCGATCAGGCGCAACGAACTTCGCACCTGTTTCAGGGCGTCGGGATGGATTTCGAGGCCCTCGCTGGCCGAGGCCTTGAAGATGCGGAGCAGATTGACCGGGTCCTTGGCAAACACGTCGTCGCCGGTCGTTGTCAGCCGCGCTCCGTCGATGCGGAACGAACGGCCCATGGCCTTCGTCCGGCCCCGGGGCAGCA
>CALMLK010000058.1 GCA_937868035.1 uncultured Alphaproteobacteria bacterium | reverse complement strand
TGCCGCCCGGCCTTTCATGCTGGCGGGCGGGCTGACGCCGGAAAACGTTGATAAGGCCATCGCCACAACCGCTGCTGCCATGGTCGATGTCTCGTCGGGTGTGGAATCCGCGCCCGGAATCAAGGACATCACCCGCATCCGGAAATTCATTGAGGCCGCCAAGGCCTCGGGCTAGAGCATCTCCATGACCCAGGCAGCATCTCCCAATTCCTTCCGCACCGGCCCCGACGAGCGTGGCCTTTTCGGCATCTATGGCGGACGCTTTGTCGCCGAAACCCTGATGCCGCTCATCCTTGAGCTGGAACAGGCCTACAAGGATGCCAAGGCCGACCCCTCCTTCCAGGCGGAACTGGACAGCTTCCTCACCCACTTCGTCGGCAGGCCGTCGCCGCTCTATTTCGCCGAACGCCTGACCGAACATCTCGGTGGCGCCAAGATCTACTTCAAGCGCGAGGATCTCAACCACACCGGCGCCCACAAGATCAACAACGTGCTGGGCCAGATCATGCTGGCGCGGCGCATGGGCAAGACCCGCATCATCGCCGAAACGGGGGCGGGCCAGCATGGTGTCGCCACCGCAACGGCCTGCGCCCGCTTCGGCCTCAAGTGCATCGTCTACATGGGCGAGGTCGATATTGCCCGGCAGATGCCCAACGTCTTCCGCATGAAACTGCTGGGCGCCGAAGTGGTGCCGGCGAAATCCGGTTCGCGCACCCTGAAGGATGCGCTGAACGAAGCATTGCGCGACTGGGTCGCCAATGTGGAGGATACCTTCTACTGCATCGGCACGGTGGCAGGGCCCCATCCCTATCCGGAGATGGTGCGCGATTTCCAGTGTGTGATCGGTGATGAAACCCGCAAGCAGATGCTCCACCAGGAAGGCCGCTTGCCGGATTCGCTGGTGGCGGCAATCGGCGGTGGCTCCAACGCCATGGGCCTGTTCCACCCCTTCCTCGACGACAAGGACGTGGCGATCTTCGGCGTCGAAGCGGCGGGCCTCGGCCTTGACACGAAGACGAAGCATGCAGCCTCCATCACCGGCGGAAAGCCCGGCGTGCTGCACGGCAACCGCACCTACCTGCTGATGGACGACGACGGCCAGATCATCGAGGGCCATTCCGTCTCGGCGGGGCTCGACTATCCCGGCATCGGACCCGAGCATGCCTGGCTCAACGACATCGGCCGCGTGCAATACGTCTCCGCCACCGACAAGGAAGCGCTCGATGCCTTCCAGCTCTGTTCGAAACTCGAAGGCATCATTCCCGCCCTCGAACCTTCGCACGCCATTGCCCATGCCATGAAGATCGCGCCCAAGCTGCCCAAGGACCATCTGATGGTGATCAACATGTCGGGCCGCGGCGACAAGGACATCTTCACCGTGGCCGACATTCTCGGCGTGAAGCTGTGAGGTTTGACGCCCTGACTGCAATGTAATACATTGTAGTCAGGAGAGGAAACGGCATGACCACACCCCCCTTTTCGCTTCGCCTGGACGCCAGGACCCGGGCCCGTCTGGAGAAGGCTGCAAAATCGCAGAACCGCTCCGCCGCCTTTGTCGTCCAGCGGGCGCTCAACACCTATCTTGATGTGCAGGAGCGCTTCCAGAAGGACATGGAGGACGCAATTGCCGAAGCCGACAAGGGCGTTTTCGTTTCACAAGAGGCGATGCATGTCTGGATGGCGTCCTGGGATACGGACAATGAATTGCCGCCGCCCGAGCCTGACATCACTCCAACCGGCCATGAGACCGGCAACCGGGCATGAAGCTGGTTTATCTGCCGGACGCCCGCAAGGACGTGGCGTGGTGGCGGCTTTACTATCGCCGCGTTTTCCCGCAGGGAGGACAGGCAGCCTACCGGGTTCTGGCGGCAACCGAACGAATTCTGCAGGATAATCCCCTGCTGGGAGTGGAACTTGCGGAGCTTGGCGGTCTGAGAAAACTTTCGATACCAAACACGCCCTTTGCCTTCATCTACAGGCTGAGACAGGAAACAATAGAAGTCTTGCGCCTTTACGATATGCGCCAGCAAGGTTCTTCCGGATTGCAAGAAGATTGAGACATGACCACCCGCATCGACACCAAGTTCGCTGAACTCAAGAAGGAAGGCCGCGCGGCCCTCGTCACCTTCATCACGGCGGGCGATCCTGACTACAAGACCTCGCTCAACATCATTGCGGGATTGCCCGCGGCCGGTGCCGACGTGATCGAGTTCGGCATGCCCTTCACCGACCCCATGGCCGATGGTCCGGCGATCCAGGCAGGCGGCCTGCGCGCCCTCAAGGCGGGCGCCACCATGAAGAAGACGCTGTCGCTGGTGAAGGACTTCCGCAAGAAGGATGATACGACGCCGGTCGTTCTCATGGGTTACTACAATCCGATCTATGTCTACGGCGTCCAGCAATTCCTTGCCGATGCCAAGGCGGCGGGCGCTGACGGCCTGATCGTGGTGGACCTGCCGCCCGAGGAGGATGACGAGCTGTGCCTGCCCGCTCTTGCGTCCGGCCTCAACTTCATCCGCCTCACGACACCGACGACCGACGATGCCCGCGCCCCCGCCGTGTTCAAGAACACCAGTGGCTTTGTCTATTATGTTTCCGTGCTTGGCATCACCGGCACCAAGGCGCCGGACCTCAAGAACGTGAAGGCCAACGTGAAGCGCCTGAAGAAGCACACGAAGCTCCCGATCTGCGTGGGCTTTGGTGTCAAGACGGCGGAGCAGGCGCGCACCATTGCCGAAACCGCCGATGGTGTCGTGGTCGGCTCGGCGCTGGTCTCGGCCGTGGCGGACTCGCTGACCCCCAAGGGCAAGGCCACGCCCAAGACAGCAGAGGCCGTGCACAAGCTGGTAAAGAAGATCGCCAAGGGAGTGAGGAACTGACCCCATGAACTGGATCAAGAATTTCGTCCGCCCGAAAATCCGTTCGCTGCTCGGCCAGAAGCGCGACACGCCGGAGAACATGTGGATCAAGGACCCCGAGTCCGGCCAGATGGTGTTCTACCGCGACCTGGAAGCCAACCAGTTCGTCTTTCCCGGCTCCAACCACCATCACCGCATGCCCGCCGATGCCCGCATGCAATCCGTCTTCGACGGGGGCGAGTGGGAAAAGATCGCGTTCCCGCAGGTGAGCGTGGACCCGCTCAAATTCCGTGACGAGCGCAAGTATGCCGACCGCCTGAAGGAAGCCAAGAGCAAGACGGAAGCCGACGATTCCGTGCGCGCCGGCTTCGGCAAGGTCGATGGCCTCGACATGGTGGTGATGGTGCAGGACATGAGCTTCATCGGCGGCTCGCTGGGCATGGCTGCAGGCGAGGCGATCATCGCCGCCATGCGCCACGCCGTGCAGAAGAAATGCCCGTGCGTGATCTTCGTGGCCTCCGGTGGCGCACGCATGCAGGAGGGCATCCTGTCGCTCATGCAGTTGCCGCGCACGACCATCGCCGTGCAGGAAATGCGTGCAGCGAAACTCCCCTACATCGTGGTGCTGACCAACCCGACGACGGGCGGCGTCACCGCCTCCTATGCCATGCTGGGCGACGTGCATCTGGCTGAACCCAATGCCCTCATCGGTTTTGCCGGACAGCGCGTGATCGAGCAGACCATCCGCGAGAAGCTGCCGGAAGGCTTCCAGCGTTCGGAATATCTCCGCGATCACGGCATGGTGGATCTCGTCGTCCATCGCCACGAGATGAAGGCCACGATCGGACGGATCGCCCGCATTCTCATGCGGGCGCCGCACTCCATGACCTCCACCGCCCTCGTGCCGGCCTGATCCACCATGGCTGTCAGTGATGCGATCCTGACGCGGCTGCTGGCGCTGCATCCGAAGATCATCGACCTGTCGCTCGACCGCATGGAGCGCATCCTCGCGCGCCTCGGCCATCCCGAGCGGAAGCTGCCGCCGGTGATCCACATCGCCGGCACCAACGGCAAGGGTTCGACCGTCGCCTTCTGCCGCGCCATGATCGAAGCGGCTGGATTGACCGCCCATTGCTACACCTCGCCCCATCTGGTGCGCTTTCACGAGCGCATCCGCCTGGGGAAAGACCTGATCGCGGAATCAGCGCTCTCGGCCCTGCTGGAAGAATGCGAGGCGGCCAACGGCGGTGAGCCCATCACCTTCTTCGAGATCACCACGGCCGCGGCCTTTCTCGCCTTCTCGCGCACCCCCGCCGACTATCTCATCCTCGAAGTGGGCCTTGGCGGAAGGCTCGACGCCACCAATGTGATCGCACGCCCGCGTGCCACTGCCATCACCTCGCTCGGTCTTGACCATCAGCAGTTCCTCGGCGAGACGATCGAACAGATTGCCGGCGAGAAGGCCGGCATCCTCAAGCGCGGCGTGCCCGCCGTGATCGGCCGCATGCCGCCGGAAGCGCGCGCCGCCATTGAAGAAGCGGCGGAGAAGGCAGGCGCACCGCTCGCCATCGCCGGGCAGGATTGGGATGTGTTTGAACAGCACGGCCGCCTCGTTTTCCAGGACGGGGACGGACTGCTCGACCTGCCGCTCCCTGCGCTGCGTGGTGGCCACCAGATCAACAACGCGGGAAATGCCATCGCCCTCCTGCGCGCGCTCGATGACAGCCGCATCGGTGAAGACGCCATCGCCCGCGGACTCGAAACCGCGCAGTGGCCGGCGCGCCTGCAACGCCTCAAGGGCGGTCATCTCTCGGCGCTTCTGCCGGGAGCATCCGAACTCTGGCTGGATGGCGGACACAATGCCGATGCCGGCGTGGTGCTGGCCGACGCGCTGTCGGCCATGGCGCGGAAGGACGGGAAGCCGCTGACGCTGGTCTGGGGCATGCTCAACACCAAGGATGCGAGCCAGTTCTTCCGTCCGCTCGCAGCGCTCGCCAGCCGGGTGATCACCCTCACCATTCCGGGCGAACCCAATGCCATTCCGGCGGATGACCTTGCGGCCACCGTGCGGTCGCTCGGTGTGGCGGCAGAGGCGGCGGCGGGGGTGGAAAACGCCGTGAGCCAGGCCGCTTCCGGTCCTGCCTCACGCATTCTCATCTGTGGTTCACTCTACCTCGCAGGCCATGTGCTGGCGGCGGAAGAGGGAACGGAAATGTCGGCGGTGAGCGGCGTCGCCCGCCGCTGACCTGCCTCGGATCAGATCGATTGCTCGATCCAGCTCTGCAGCGCGCCCTTGGGTGCC
>CALMLK010000057.1 GCA_937868035.1 uncultured Alphaproteobacteria bacterium | reverse complement strand
TATTCTGCAGTCACCTGCAGGTGCTTCAACCGGTGGGCGAATTCCTTTCCGGTCAAGGAGATAGCCCGGGCGAGACGACAACGAATACGGGCGCGGCAGCAAACACATCCTGATTCTGGGTCCGCCAGCAGTGCAGATATGAACACGGGTGATGGAACCTGCCCGGGTTCTCAGCGTTGAGTTGCGTGTGAGCATAAAACGGGCAGACGTTTCTTGGCGCAATTGGAAATGACGTAGCATGCAGTTGCCATGGCAGCGCAATTCGCATGAAGGAGATGGCATCTGGAGCGACGACCAGCCCATCCGGGCGGAGTTGTTCGGGATGGAGCGCTTCCGCGCGCACGCGACAAGCCTCGCCCACTCGCAAGAGATCAGTCACGACTATGTGCCGGTGCGCACCGTCGTCACCCGTCTGCACAACAATGCGCGCGTCCTGCTCAAATCCTATACCGAACTTGCCGAGGCGGCGGCGGACGGAAAGCCGGTCACACCGGCAGCAGAATGGCTGATCGACAACTACTACCTCATCGAGGGCCACATCCGCCAGGCGATTGAAGATCTGCCTGCAAGCTATTACAGGCAATTGCCAAAGATCGCCGCCGGACCGCTCGCTGGCCACCCGCAAATTTTCGGCATCGCCTGGGCCTTTATTGCCCACACCGACAGTCGCTTCGACTCGTCGATGTTCATCGCCTTCATCAATGCCTATCAGGATGTGCGCCCCCTCACAATCGGCGAACTCTGGGCGGCGGCCATCAGCCTTCGCCTTGTGCTCATCGAAAACCTGCGGCGCATCTCGGCACGCACCGCCGCCCTGAGGCGCATGCGGCAACTGGCGGATGAACGGGCGGAGATGCTGCTCGACGGCAGGATCGATGTGGACCGCCTCCTCGACGTGTTTGCCAATGGCACATCCGCGCCGGAGCGACTGTCATTCGCGGTGCAGTTGATGAAACGCATCCGCGACCAGGATCAAACCGATCCCACTCTCGTCGAGCGATTGCGTACGGAAGTCGGGCGATTGGGCCATGACTTCGACAGTGCCATTGCCGATGAGCATCACCGGCAGGCGATGGCCACGGTGACGATGCAGAATCTCATCACCAGCCTGCGCTTCATCTCCGATTACCATTGGGAAGACTGGTTCGACCTCGTCAGCAAAGTCGACAACCTGTTGCGCAGTTCCGACCAGTACGGCGACATGGATTTCCAGACGCGCAATGCCTACCGCAGTGGCATTGAGGATCTTTCGGCGCATTCGTCCCTGAGCGAGATCGAGGTGACGGAACGGGTTCTGAAATCGGCGCGCGATGTGCCGGTGGATGGGCCCGCTTCACCGGCGAGCGCGGGATACTATATTGTGGGACCGGGCCGGGACGCCTTCGAACGCGAGATCGGCTATCGCAGGCCGTTGAAGAAGCGTGTGGCGACCGCCCTGCGCGGAAGCGGACTGGCAGGCTACCTGGGCTTCGCCATCTTTCTGGCCGCCTTCATTGTGTGGATCGGTCTTGTGCCGCTGCTCAGCGCGCCCATGGCAACGCCCGTGTTTGTGGTTTTCGTCACTCTTGGCGTTGTCCTGTCCTTCGAAAGCAGTCTGGCGATGGTGAATTTTGCCGTCACGCAATTGCTGCGGCCCGTTGTGCTGCCGGGACTGGAGATCATGGATGGACCGACGGCGGAGATGCGCACGCTTGTGGTCATTCCCTCGCTGCTCACCTCCCATTCGGCAATCGAGGAGTTGACCGAGCGGCTGGAGATTCACTTTCTCTCCAATCCGCGTGGCGTCTGCCAGTTTGCGCTGGTGACCGACTGGACTGACGCGCCAACTGAACACGCTGCCGACGACATGGAGTTGCTGAACGCAGCTTTGTCGGGCATCGCGGCGCTCAATCGCCGGCATGGCGGAGACAGGTTCCTGCTGCTGCACCGGTTCCGGCAATGGAACGCCGCGCAGGAGCGGTGGATGGGCTGGGAGCGCAAGCGCGGCAAACTGCACGAACTCAACCGATTGCTGCGCGGTGCGGCGGACACATCGTTCATGGTCATTGGCGGCAAGCTCGCCATGGATGTGCGCTATGTGATCACGCTCGATGCCGACACGCGCTTGCCCAGGGATTCCGTGCGGCGGCTTGTTGGCAAGATCGCGCATCCGCTGAATCAGGCGCATTTTGACAACGACACGGGGAGAGTGACCAGTGGCTACGGCATCCTGCAGCCGCGCGTCACGGCCTCGCTGCCTGTGGGCCATGGGGGATCGCCTTATCAGCGGCTCTATTCCAGCCACCGGGGCATTGATCCTTACGTGTTCGCGGTCTCGGATGTGTATCAGGACCTGTTCGGCGAAGGCTCTTTCACCGGCAAGGGCATCTACGATGTTGACGTGTTTGAAGCGGCCCTGGCGGGCTGCGTGCCTGACAACACCATGCTCAGCCACGACCTGTTCGAAGGCAACCTGGCGCGCGCCGCGTTGGTGAGTGATGTCGAAGTGGTCGAGGATTTTCCGGAACGCTACTCCGTCTCTGTGGCGCGCCAGCACCGCTGGATTCGCGGCGACTGGCAGTTGCTGCCGTGGCTGTTCGGCGGCGCACCCCGGAGGGCGCAACGGCGGCCGGACATCTCCGCCGTCGGCCAGTGGAAGATGCTCGACAACTTGCGACGTTCCGTGCAGCCGATCGTGGTGATGCTGGCGCTTCTCGCGGGATGGGCGTGGTTGCCGAACCATCGTTCGGCCGCCTGGATTTCCTTCGTCATCCTCACCGCCTACATCCCGGTGTTCCTGCCGCTGTTCGGTGGATCGAGCTTGCGCATCGGCACTGTCACGCTCACCAGCCAGTTGCGCCGCATCGCCAATGACACGCTGCAATCCGTTCTGGTGACGGCCAGCAACATTGTGCTTCTCGCCCATCAGGCGTGGATGCATGCCGATGCCATTGCCCGCACACTCTACCGCCTCGCCTACAGCCGCAAACATTTGCTGGAATGGACGACGGCAGCACAGGTGGCGGCGAACAGC
>CALMLK010000056.1 GCA_937868035.1 uncultured Alphaproteobacteria bacterium | reverse complement strand
CTCATGCTGCCGGCGGTCGGGGGTGGTGACGCCGACGTGGACGTGCGCTACGCGCCGCGCCATTCCATTGCCATCACACCCAACGGCTTCCTGCACCGCGTGCTCGGCAAGGACGAAACCATGGTGAACACCATCCACCGCCAGGGCATCAAGCGCCTGGGCGAGGGCCTGGCCGTGGAAGCAACCGCGCCTGATGGCGTGATCGAAGCCGTGTCGGTGAAGAACGCCAAGGCCTTCGCTTTCGGCACCCAATGGCACCCGGAATTCAAGGCCGCCAACAATCCCGACTCCGTGAAACTCTTCACCACCTTCGGAGACGCCGTCCGCGCCCACGCAAGGTCGCGCAGCGAGACACATTTCGTGGGGCGTGTGGCCTGAACCCTCAATGAAAATCCCGGCTCCTCGGCAGCACGCGGATGTTGCGGGGATGGCGGGTTGAGCTTTGCTGGTGTTGCGCGGGGTCTGGCCCCGGCTTCTTCACTTCATCGGCGCGCGCCGTGGTGCTGCGCAACGTCAGGCCATCCTCGGTGAGGGACGAGAGCCAGTGCGTCTTGTCTTCGATGCGGTTGGCGACGACATGGATGATGTCGCCCGCCCGCTGCACCCGTCCCCGGATCAGCATCAGCCGCGCGCCCATCACGGTGGACCTGTGCGCCTCCAGCACATCCGGCCAGATCACCGCGTTGCACACCGAAAACTCGTCTTCGAGGGTGAGGAAGACAACGCCTTTCGCCGAACCCGGCCGCTGCCGCACCAGCACCACGCCTGCAACAGAAACGGCACGGCCGTTGCGCAAGGATTTCAGCGCCCCATTGTCCGTCACCTTTTCCGCCGCGCAGCGCGCCCGCAGGAAGTGCATGGGATGCGCCTTCAGCGACAACTTCACCGTCTGGTAATCGTTCACCACGTGCTCGGAGAGCGGCATCGCGGGCAGCGGCACGGCCTGCTCCGCCCCCTGGTCCCGTTCCTCCGCGAAGGCAAAGAGCGGCAAGGGCGCCCGCGCCTTGGCCAACGCCGTCACCTCCCACAGGCCCTGCCGCCGGTCGAGACCGAGGGAGCGGAAGCAATCGGCGGCGGCCAGTTTTTCAAGCGCCGGAACAGGAAGACCGAGCCGCAGAAGGTCCGTCATTCCGGACAGGCGCCGCTGCCCCGCAGGGCGGAGAAGCGGAGTGACATCCCGTTCCCGCAAACCATCCACCTCACGAAAGCCGAGGCGGAGACACACGGCCCTCATCCGTCTCGCACTGACGGGCGATCCATCTTCTCCCGCAATCGGGAGAGGACGCCGCGCCTCGGCGAGGCCGGTGAGGGCCTTCTCCTCCAGCACGGAATCCCACTGCGAGAAGCTCACATCGACAGGCAGCACCTCCACGCCATGTTCGCGGGCATCGCGGACGATCTGGGCCGGCGCGTAGAAGCCCATGGGTTGCGAATTGAGCAGCGCGCAGGCGAACACCGCCGGAAAGTGGCACTTGAGCCAGGCCGAGACGTAAACGAGATGCGCGAAACTTGCGGCATGACTTTCCGGGAAACCATATTCGCCAAAGCCCTTGATCTGGTTGAAGCAGCGCGCGGCGAAGTCCGGGTCGTAGCCACGCTCCACCATGCGGCTCACCATTTTCTGTTCCAGCCGCCCGATGGTGCCGCGCCGCCGGAAGGTGGCCAACGCCTTGCGCAACTCGTTGGACTCCGCCGGTGTGAATTCCGCCGCCACCATGGCAAGTTTCATCGCCTGTTCCTGGAACAGCGGCACACCCTTGGTGCGGCCCAGCACCTGGCGCAATTCATCCGGCGGTCCGAAATCCGGGTGCGGCGCGGGATAGTCCTCGGGCTCAAGGCCATCGCGCCGCCGCAGATAGGGATGCACCATGTCGCCCTGGATGGGACCGGGCCGCACGATCGCCACCTCGATCACCAGATCATAGAAGCGCCGCGGCTTGAGGCGCGGCAGCATGTTCATCTGCGCCCGCGACTCCACCTGGAACACGCCGATCGAATCCGCCTTGCACAGCATGTCATAGACGGCCGCATCCTCGCGCGGCACGGTGGCCAGCACATATCTGTGCCCATACCACGCCTCGATCAGCTCGAAGCTCTTGCGGATGCAGGTGAGCATGCCCAGCGCCAGCACATCGACCTTCAGCATGCCGAGCGTATCGATGTCGTCCTTGTCCCACTCGATGACGGTACGGTCCTCCATCGCCGCATTGCCGATGGGCACCGTTTCGTCCAGCCGCTCGCGCGTGAGGATGAAGCCACCCACATGCTGCGAGAGATGACGCGGGAAACCGGCAATCTCGGCTGCAAGTTCCAGCACGCGGGCGAGATGCGGATCATCCGGATCAAGGCCGATCTCCTTCAGCCGCTTCTCCCGCAATTCCTCCGGCATCATGCCCCAGATGCTTCCGGCCAGGACACCCGTCACGTCTTCGGAAAGTCCCATGACCTTGCCCACCTCGCGCATGGCCGAGCGCCCGCGATAGGTGATGACGGTGGCGGCAAGCCCTGCACGCTCGCGCCCGTAGCGCCGGTAGAGATACTGGAT